>JAPULJ010000134.1 GCA_027295145.1 Alphaproteobacteria bacterium
GAGGCGATGAAGACGCCGGAAGATGTGAAATAGACGCCGCCTTTAGCGTCAGCAATCGAATCGTTGGCATTGCCGATGGGCCGCCCGCGCGCGTCTTTGGTAATGATCGATCGTGTCTTTCCCTCGGCGCTGATCCGCACGAGCACGCGGCCATAATGGCAGGCCACCACGAACCCGCCCGGCGCGTATGCGATCGAGGTCGGCCCGCATCCCGGCTGCTGCCAGAACGTGCTAGATTTACCGTCCTTGCGAGCGACGATCCGATCGCGGCTCATCTCGGCATAATAAAGCCGGCCCCCGTGCCACAGTGGGCCTTCGGGGTAGTGGGCATTGGGCTCGATGGTCACGGTCTCGGCATGCAGGCCGAGCGGCATCAGCGCGAGGAATGCGCAAATCGTTTGCAAGTGTCTCGTCGATCCCACAATAAATCTCATACCACAAGCCGGTGCCCGGCTTGTGGACAAGCGCGACCGCGCGCCCGAGCTTATGCGAGGCAGCCAAGGGAGCGGACGCGACCGCCCGGCGTCTGAGGGAATGAACATCCGGACATCCTTATGGCCGGTTGGTATCAATAAGATTTCGGCAGACCGAGGACCTTCTCGGCGATGTGCGAGAGGATCAGCTCGCGGCTTACCGGGGCGATGCGAGTGATCAGCACTTCGCGGAACAGCCGCTCGACATGGAATTCCTTGGCATAACCCATGCCGCCATGGGCCATCAGCGCGCGCTCGCAGGCCTTGAAAGCTATCTCGGAAGCGTAATACTTGGCGGCGTTGGCGAAAGGCCCGCTGGGCGCCTCCTGGTCGTAGAGGCTCGCCGCCTTCAGGGTTAGCAGCCAAGCCGCCTCAAGCTCAGACCAGCTTTCGGCGAGCGGGTGCTGGATCGCCTGGTTTTGGCCGATCGGGCGGCCGAAGACGACACGCTCCTTGGCATACTGGACTGCCCGGCCGAGCGCCTGTTGGCCGATACCTATGGCCTCTGCGGCGACCAGGACGCGCTCGGGATTGAGGCTGTGCAGGAGGCAGGCAAACCCTTTGCCCTCTTCGCCGATCATATCTTCGCCCGAGACCTTCAAACCGTCGATAAAAAGTTCGTTCGAATCGACTGCCTTGCGACCCATCTTTTCGATTTCCCGAACCTCGACGGCGCCGCGGTCGAGATCGGCGTAGAAGAGGCTCATGCCGTCGGTCGGCTTGGCGCAGTCTTCGCGCGGTGTGGTGCGGGCCAACAGCACGATTTTGTCCGCAACCTGCGCGGTCGAGGTCCAGATTTTCCGGCCATTGATGACATAGCCATTGCCGTCTTTTTCGGCCCGAGTGCGGATATTCGTGGTGTCCAGCCCGGCGTCGGGCTCGGTGACGGCGAAGCACGCCTTGGTTTCGCCAGCGATCAGCGGCGGCAGCCAGCGTTGTTTCTGTTCCTCTGTTCCGAAGACGACAATGGCGTGGGGGCCGAATATGTTCATATGAATTGCCGAGCAGGCCGCCATTGCGCCTGGCGAATCGGCGATGGTACGCATCATGATCGCAGCTTCGGTTAGCCCCAGCCCGGCGCCGCCATGAGCCTCGGGCATGGCGATGCCGAGCCAGCCGCCCTCGGCCATGGCCATGTGGAAATCGTGCGGGAATTCACCCGTCCTGTCGCGCTCGAGCCAGTAGGATTCGTCGAACCCCGAGATGATCTTGCCGACCGCCTCGGCAATCGCCTGTTGCTCTTGGTTCAGGGAAAAATCCATCGCTCGCGCCTCCGTGCACCGGGGCCGGATATAGCGCCTAACTTAATCCAGCGATAGCGTTGAAAATGCAACCAGAAGCCGGTGTCCGGTTTCGGGTAAGCTCGACTGACCGGCGTCTGGGGGCACGGGAAATAAAGAGTCTATCCCGCTTTCTCGACCTTGAGGACTGTGCCGTGGGTGCCGGTGACTTTGATCTTGGTGCCTTCAGCCATGTCTTTGCCTTCGATCTTCCAGCTCGTATCGGAGATGTGCACCTTGCCGACGCCGTTGACGATCGGCTCGGTGATGGTGAATTCGCGCCCGATATACTGCTCGCTCCGGCGGTTGAGCCCGGGCCGATCGGTGGTGATCGGCTTCGATTTCAGGTAGCGCCGCCAGGCAATGATCGAAACCACCGTGAAAAGTGCAAAGACGAGGAACTGATACTCCCAGCCCATTGAAGGAAGTACCAACAGCACGAGACCGGTGACGAAGGCCGAAATACCCATCCACAGGAAAAAGGCGCCGGGGGCGGTGACCTCGACGATCATCAGTAGGACGCCGGCAATCCACCAGTGCCAGAACTTGGCTGCGGCGAGAATGGCGGCGAGGCTCAAGCCGTGCTCCCCCGCGCGCTTCTAGTGGGTGCGCCGCCACTCGGTCCGCTGCCGCTCGGTCCCCGGCGTGGCGGGGTGGAGCCACCTCCTCCATCGTCCTTGCCGCCGAAGGCTTCCCTGGCGATCTCGACAATGCCGCCAACGGCGCCGATGACGCTGGCTGCCTCGACCGGCAGCATCAGGATCTTTTGGTTCGGCGAGTTGGCGAACTTGCCGAGCGTCTCGATGTAACTCTGGGCAACGAAATAGTTGATCGCCTGGACGTTGCCCTTGGAGATCGCGGTGCTCACCATCGCGGTCGCCTTGGCTTCGGCCTCGGCCTCGCGTTCGCGGGCCTCGGCGTCCCGGTAAGCCGCTTCGCGCCGGCCCTCAGCTTCGAGGATGGCGGACTGCTTCTGGCCCTCGGCGCGCAGGATTTCCGACTCCCGGACGCCGTCGGCTTCGAGGATGACGGCGCGGCGAACGCGTTCGGCCTTCATCTGCTTTGCCATCGCTTCGACGAGATCGGCGGGCGGCGCGATGTCCTTGATCTCGATGCGGGTGACCTTGACCCCCCAGGGCTCGGTGGCTTCGTCGACAACATTGAGCAAGCGGGCGTTGATGGTAT
The DNA here is from genome assembly GCA_027295145.1 of Alphaproteobacteria bacterium. GTDB lineage: Bacteria > Pseudomonadota > Alphaproteobacteria > JAPULJ01 > JAPULJ01 > JAPULJ01. The sequence goes on from JAPULJ010000134.1 coordinate 2,939, forward strand.
CGCGCTGGGAGAGGAGGTCGTCGAGATCGAGCGAGCCCATCACGGTACGGATGTTGGTCATGGTCAGATTGAGGATCGCCCTTTCGAGGTCGCGCACCTCGTAGGCGGCCTGGGCCGCGTCAATGACCTGGAAGAAGATCACGCCATCGACCTGGACCATGGCGTTGTCCTTGGTGATGACTTCCTGGCTGGGCACATCGCGGACATTTTCCATCATGTTCATCTTCGAGCCGACCCGGTCGATGAACGGCACGATAAGATGCAGCCCCGGCAATAGCGTGCGCGTATAGCGACCGAAGCGTTCGATCGTGTACTCGGTGCCCTGGGACACCGATTTCACGCCGGATATGACCAACAAGATCGCAAAAATAACGACGACGACGACGAAGACGGAAAAAACATCGATGTCCATCGAAACTATCTCCTTTGCCGGAGCGGGTACGACCATACAAGCTTGCCAGAATGCAGCGCGCCAGTATAGCGCACTAGAGCGCTAGCCACAGGCACCTGCAGGCTTCGGACAATGTGGGGCGTATCGTAGCGCACAGGCAATCAGAACGGACAGTTTGATTTGATGCGCGGATTAATTGCCCGCTATTCCCCAGCCGATCCTTTGCGAGCGCAGTCGATGCAGGTCGGGGTGGCGGGGTCGAGAGCGAGGCGTTTCTCGCCGATCTCCTCGCCGCAGCCCAGGCATTCGCCGTAGGCGTCGTCTTCGAGCCGTTTGAGGGCAGCGTCGATGCGGCCATGCTCGATCTCCCGCCGGCGCTTGGTAGCCAGCGCCATCTCCTGTGCCTGCAGCGCATCCATGCGCGAGAGGCGTCCGACTTTCTGCTGGTCGAGCTCGACAGTAGCGCTGTCCGCGGCGCTGGACTCGTCGAGCTGCCGCAGTTCCTCGCGCTTGGCGAGGAGAGCTTCGCGAATGGTCTCGGTGTCTTGCATCTTGAATCTGGCTTTCGGGGCCAGCGGTCATTATAGCGCAAATTAGCCGGCAGCGTCATTCCCTCTGCCGCCGCCGCCGGAGCAAGCGGAACAGCAGGGGTGCGGCGATCACCACCATGATAATGCGCATGATGTGGTGGGTCGAGACGAAGGCGGCATCGATGCCGAGGGCCAGGGCGATGAGGCTCATCTCGGCCAGCCCGCCGGGAGCAAATGAAAGAACGAGGGCGGCGAAGGAGGTCGCGGCGAGCGGTTCGAGCGCCAGGGCAAAGATGAGCGTGACTGCCAGCATAATCGTCGTCGAGCCGAGTGCCTCGAGCAGCGTGCGGGCGACCCGAGCCGGCGAGACCCCGGCGAAACGGCAGCCGACGGCCACCCCGATCACCACCTGGGCCAGCGCAACCATCTCAGTCGGCGGTTTACTTGCTGTAAGCCCGGTTAGATGCACTACTGCGCTCAGCGCCATCGGCCCGGTTACGAATGCGGCGGGTATATGCAGGGCGCGTGCGCCGAACGCACCGAGTAGCGCACAGCCTGCGAGGATAGCCAAGTCTAGCCCACCCATGCTGGCGAAGGAATCACCCAGTGGCGGGCGGGCTGCGTTGTCATAACCTCCCATCAGCATGAAACCGAACGGGATCACCAGGACGACGAGAAGTACACGGCTGCCATGAACCAGCGAGATGGTGCGCTCATCGCCCCCCATCTCGCCGCCGACGATGACCATTTCATTGAGCCCGCCCGGGGCAGCGGAGAAGTACGATGTCACCCAATCGTGGCCGGCGACCATCCGGAAATAGAGCATCAGCGAGCCGGTCACAGCAGTGCAATAAAGTGCCAGCGCCAGCAGGGATGGCCACCATTCGGTGATGCGTGCGGCCATATCCGGTGTGAAGGCAGCGCCCAGCATGACCCCCAGAACGGCAACCATCACGCCGCGAAAGCTGCGCGGAATAGTGACCGGCAAGCCCGACATTGCGGCGATCGTGGTGAACACCATGGCGCCGATCATCCATGCCAACGGCAGCTGCAGCCAGTTCGCTAGCGCTCCGCCGGCGACCCCGATCACCAATCCCATGACAACGTTGGCAAGTGTGGTCGTACGGGCGCCGCTGCCGGCATCAGCCACCGGCTTGATCACGGTTGGAATTGCTCGGCGACGATGCGTTCCTCGAGATTGTGCTCGGGATCGAACAGCAAGGTCAGGGTCTTGGAAGCGTCCCGGCGGATTTCGACCTCGATAACATTGCGAACTTCCTCGGAATCGGCGACCGCGCTTACCGGGCGCTTTTCGGCGTCGAGCACTTCGAAGTTCACCGCAACTCTCTCGGGCAGAAGCGCGCCGCGCCAGCGCCGCGGGCGAAAAACGCTGATCGGGGTCAGGGCAAGCAATTCGGCGCCAATGGGGATGATCGGCCCATGCGCCGAGAGGTTATAGGCCGTGCTACCGGCCGGGGTAGCTACGAGTGCGCCGTCGCAGATCAATTCCTCCATACGAGTCCGGCCATCGATGCGGATGCGCAGCTTGGCGGTCTGGTGAGTCTGGCGTAACAGCGAGACCTCGTTGATGGCGAGCGCTTCGTGGCGGCTGCCATCGACGGTTTTTGCAGACATGCGCAGGGGATGCAAATCCACCCGCTCGGCCTGGGAAAGACGCTCCGCCAGGCCGTCCTCGGCGCAGCTGTTCATCAGGAAACCGACGCTGCCGAAATTCATTCCATAGACAGCAACATCGCGCTCGAGTGTGCCGTGCAGGGTCTCCAGCATGAACCCGTCGCCACCAAGGGCGACGATGATCTTGGCCTCGTCAAGAGGGACGGAGCTGTAGCGGGCCCTAAGGGCGTTGGCCGCCGTCTGCGCCTGTTCGTTCTCCGAGGCAACTATGGCGATCGCGCCGATATCGGTTTCGGTTGCATTCACTGCTGGGGCGTATCCGGGTTTACAAAGGGTTCAGCGTCGAAGCCAGTATAACGCAGCCGCCGCACACGGCCACCGGTGGTCCTGTTTGAGCCTCTGGGCGTCCCTGTTATGGTGCTTGCAAAATCGCGGCCCTTGAAGGGGAGGGGGATGATGTTTCGATTAGCCGCCATACTGCTCGCGATCATCGGATTGAGCCTGGCGACGATGCCGCAGGGCTGGGCCGAGGAGGCGCGCAAGGGCAAGTACGACCGGCACGAAGGCTACTACTATCCGCCGCTGCAAAACCCGCCTGAGATCTACAAGGCGCGAGCGACGACCCTGCCCGAGGCCAATCGCAAGCGGCGCCTCGCTTTCGTCACTGCCCTGACCAACCAAATGATGCAGAACCCCTATCCGCCACCCTTCGCCTTGTTCGCCAAAGGCGACGACGCCGAAAAGCTGATCATCGTCAGCCTCTACGACAACGCTTACAATACGATCTACCGGGGAAGGGGCCTGCTGGCGATACTGACGGCTGCGGCGCGGATGACGCCGATCTTCCGCAAGCATCAGGTCGAGGACGTGTTCACCTTTTTCGACCTCCTCAAGCTCCAAGGTTTCGAGCGGGTTACCGTTTCCGACGGCAAGGAATTCTCGCACCAGATCCGCTTCAAGTAACCTGTGACTACCCGCCGGTCATGCTCATCGGGCGGCTAACGGCGGCGATTTTGACGCGGCGGTCGATGACGAAATCATGGCCCTTGGGCTTGGCCGCGATGGCCACGCGGATGGCAGCGACGAGCTGTTCGTCGGCTTCGCTGGCCCGCAAAGGCGCACGCAGGTCGGCGGCGTCTTCCTGGCCAAGACACATATAAAGGGTCCCGGTGCAGGTCAACCGCACCCGGTTGCACGATTCGCAGAAATTGTGGGTCAGCGGGGTGATGAAGCCGAGGCGTCCGCCGGTCTCCTCGATTTTCATGTAACGCGCCGGCCCGCCCGTGCGGTGGTTGCTTTCGATCAGCGTCCAGCGTTCCGCCAGGTTCGCGCGGACGACTGACAGCGGCAGGTACTGCTCGACCCGCATTTCGCCGCCGACCTCGCCCATCGGCATCACCTCGATCATCGTCAGATCGAAGCCTTCGCGGCCGCACCATTCAATCACTTTATCGAACTCGTTTTCGTTGACGCCGCGCAGGGCGACCATGTTGATCTTGATCTTCAGTCCGGCCTTGCGCGCCGCCTCAATCCCGCCCAGGACCTGGGGTAGCCTCCCCCAGCGGGTGAGTTCAGTAAATTTAGCGTCTTCCAGGGTGTCAAGAGAGACGTTGATCCGCCGCACCCCGGCATCGAATAACTCTCCGGCGTACTTATCGAGCTGGCTGCCGTTAGTGGTCAGGGTCAGCTCGTCGAGAGCGCCGGTTTCTAGGTGCCGGCCGAGCGCGCGGATCAGCGACATGATATTCCGCCGTACCAGCGGCTCGCCGCCGGTCAAGCGCAGCTTGCGAACCCCAAGATCGATGAAGGCGCCGCTTAGACGCTCCAGTTCCTCGAGGCTCAGAACATCGGCCTTGGGCAGGAACGTCATGTCCTCGGACATGCAATAGACACAACGAAAGTCGCAGCGGTCGGTCACCGACACACGCAAATAGGTAATTTTTCGCTCAAACGGGTCGATCAGCGGCGATTGGTTCATTCGGTTAAACTCTTTTCCCCGGGAAACTAAACTGCCCTACAGATTTCCAATATAAGACGCCAGCGTCGATAGGTACACCCGCTGCCCTGGGACACATGCAATTCGCTCAGCGCCGAAGAATAGCAATCCACCGGGCGACATTGAGCAGGCTAGCAAGCGAGCCGGCGACATAAGTCATGGCGCAGGCGCGCAAGATATCCTGGGCCGCTGGGAGATCGCGTTCAGACAGGTAGCCGCCCTCGCGCAGAATCGGCAGCGCCCTGTTGAAGCTGGCATCGAACTCGACGGGCAGGGTCATCACATGAACCGCGATGGACGAACCCATAATCGCCACCGCACCCACTAGTGTCAGGATGGCGGCGGCCGGCGAGCCGGTCAGGGCGCCGATCACAGGCGCCGCGAACAGCGCGTAGGAGCCGATCTTCTCGATTCTCATCGCCGATCCGATGAACTTGGTGCGCGCCGCCAGCGGCAAGTATCCGGTATGGTCCTGAATCGCGTGCCCGACTTCGTGAGCCGCAGTAACTACCGACGTCAAGGATCGGCCCTTGCCGACCGCGCGGGTCAGGCGAACGGCTTTGGCGCGGGGATCGTAGTGATCGCCCTCAGTGGTTTCCTCGACCGTGACGTTGTCCAGCTTGTAGTAGTCGACGAGGTGTTGGGCGAGTTCGCCCCCTGTACCGGGGAAATCCTTTCGGGTGCCTGAATGCTTCGCCAGCACCCGCCGGACCCAGATGCCGGGCCCGAAGATCAAGGCAGCAAGGAGGATCATTAGGATGACAAAGCCCATGAACTGGTCAGTCCATCTATTGTGCGCCGATCGATCGGCCTGTCCCTTGATCAATTGGATCGCAGGAGCACTCTAACAAGGTGCTCGAACAAGGTGCGCGCCCGGCGGCTTCACGGTAGTTTGTCAACGGGATTATAAAAGAGCCAGCAATGCCTGAGTTGATGACTACGCGTGAGGTTGCCGATTATCTGCGCATCAAGGAGCGCAAGATATACGATCTCGTGCGTAACGGCGACATCCCCTGTACGCGCGTGACCGGCAAGTGGCTTTTCCCCAAAACGTTGATCGACCGGTGGGTGAGGCGCCGCACCGAGATGCCCGACGGCTTGGCTGACGAGGCTGTCTCCGCCGCACCGCCGCCGATCGTCGCCGGCAGCCACGACCCGTTGCTCGATTGGGCCTTGCGTGAATCGCACTCCGATCTGGCGCTGCATCCCGGCGGCAGCCTCGACGGGCTGCGCCGTCTGGCGGCCGGGGCGGTGATTGCCGCCGGAACCCATGCACCCGACGAGGATGGCAAATATGGTGCGAAATATATAATCGGGGCACTGGCCGGGCAGCCGGCGGTCGTTCTCGAATGGGCCTGGCGTTGCCAGGGGTTGGTAGTGGCGCCGGGCAATCCGCACGGGCTAAAGAGCGTCGCCGACCTCGCCAGGCCAGGGCTGCGCGTGGCGCTGCGCCAGGAGGGCTCCGGCAGCCGGCTCTTGCTGGAGCAACTATTGGCGCGTGCGGGCCTGGCGGCAGGCGATCTGGGCGGCCTCGATCAGGTGGCGCACAGCGAGACAGATCTCGCGCTTGCCGTTCTCGCCGGCAAGGCCGATGCCGGCCTCGCCATCGAAGCCTCGGCGCGCGAGCATCGGCTCGATTTCATTCCCCTGGCCCGCGAGCGCTACGACCTCGTCTTCATGCGCCGGGCTTATTTCGAGCCACCGATCCAGGCATTACTGGGTTTTGCGAAGACCCGACGCTTTACCGAGCGGGTCCGCGAATTCGGTGGGTACGATGTGGGCGGGCTGGGCAACGTGATCTTCAACGCGCCGTAATTCCAAAAGCCGGGGTCCGGCGTCGGAAGGAACTACAATCAGTAATTAATTATATGACCGGTTGGAATTGGCGAACGCCGACTCCGATCCCTTCGTCAACTAGTTGGTCTTGCGATGGCCGAAATTCGCCGTAAATGGGTACTCGCCGGAGATCGAAAAATCGTTGATCGCCTTCTGGATTTTCTTCGAGGTGAGCCAGTTGAGGAATGCGCGGGCGCCGGCGGCGTTGACCGATTTCTGGCGCTTGGGGTTCACTAGCAAGGCGCCGAACTGCTGGATCATGCGAGGATCATCGTTAACCAGAACCATATGGTCGTTGGTTTTGCCGAGGCCGAGCCATGTCGCACGGTCGGACAGCGTGTAGGCCTTCTTTTCGAGCGCGGTTTCGAGCGTTTTACGCATTCCGCCTTTCTGCACTATGTACCATTTTTCCTTGGTCGAAGTGGGCAGGTTGATCCCCGCCTCGGTCCACACGCCGCGCTCGACGCGATGAACGGCGCTGCCGTCTCCTCGTGAAACAAAGCGTGCCTCGGCCGCGGCGATGAGGCGGGTAGCATCGACGAGACTGGTCATACCCTTGACGCCGGCGGGATCGCTCTTTGGGCCGACGAGCACAAGCTCGCCGAACATCACATCGCGGCGGGCGATGGTGAGGCCCCCTTTCATCGACGCGCGTTCGCGCAGCTCGTCACTGAGCCACAGCAGATCGGTGCCACCGCTACCGGCAAGGCCGAGCGCGCCGTCGACATCAGCTTGCTCGATGATCTTGACGGTCATCCGAAAGCGCTTTTCAAACTTGGGAACGAGCTGGTCGAGCAGCCCAGAGCGGGCCAATGAAGGAGTGACGGTGAGAACCAACTCGCGAGTCGATTGAGCGACGGCTACGCCGGCTATACTGACAAATACGATGCCGGCAATCACCGCGCCAACAATCCGGTGCCACAGCCATCTAAAGTTATGATTGAGCGTGTCCGCCATACCGGCTATTCGACCTTTTAGCCGCAACGAGAGCAATCGAAAGGCAACTTCGCCATCGATAGGCTCGTAGGTCAAGCGGGCATTGAAGCCAGCTTAGCGTTCTGCGTTGGGAATGAACGCTCGTCGGCCACTGATCCGAAAGCCAGCGATGCCCGCCTGCCCCTTGGCGGAAGTGATCCAGTCCGCGAATCGTTTCGCTGCCTTTTCATTAAGACGGGGGAAGCGCTTGGGATTGACCAGGGTGACGCCGTACTGGTTGACCAGCGCTTTGCCACCGGCGAACAGGATCACTAACGAGCCCTTGTTGCCGAATGCTAGCCAAGTACCGCTATTGGTAAATGCATAGGCGCCTCGGCCCACCGCGACATTGAGTGTCGATCCCGAGCCGGCGCCGGCTTCGAGGTACCAGCCGCCCGAGGACTTTGTTGGATCGAGGCCGGTGGCGATCCAGATCGCCCGCTCGGCTCGGTGAGTGCCGCTGTCGTCGCCGCGCGAGACGAAAGTCGCCCGCGCCCCCGCGATCCGCGCGAAGGACAGGCGGGCTTCACTCAGTCCGCGGATGCGCGCCGGGTCGTCCCTGGGACCGACGATGATGAAGTGGTTGAACATGACATTGCGGCGGGAGAGGCCGTGCCCTGCGGCAACGAAGGCGCGCTCAGCAGCTGCATCGTGGGACAGAAAAACATCAACATCGCCGGTGCGGGCCGCTCGCAAGACCTCGCCGGTGCCGCGGACGATCGCGTGTACCTTTATGCCGGTGGTGCCAGTAAATTTCGGCAGCAGGTGGGCGAGGAGCCCTGAGTTCTCGATCGTGGTAGTGATACCGAGCCGTAGCGGGCGTTCGCCCGCGCTCGCGACGCTCAGCGTAATCGCCGCGCCAGCCAGCAAAGCCAGCATGCCGCATTTGAGCCCATGCAGCGCTCTGACCGCGAAGATGGCGCTCAATTCTCGCATCTGCGAGGGACTATCACAGACACCCGACGTCCTCCAGCCGGTCAGAATTTGTAGACGGCCGAGAATTGGACGCGTTGGACGGTCGATTCACGAGCGTTGTGGAACTGCGACTTCACCATGATGTACTCGACGGCGAATGCCACGTTCTTGATCGGCTCGTAGACGATGTTGGCGTGGATCGTCCAATGGACGTCGAGGGTGCGGACCGGGATCAGCGCTTTGGATATGTGCGATTCGACGTCGCCGTCGTTGCGGCCATAGGCGAGGTTGGTCTGGATCGTTTCGGTCCACTGGTGCCGGATCCAGGCGTAGCCGCCGAAGTTGCGGACCGAATCGACGGATATCGCGTTGCCGATCCCGCTTACCGCGATTTCCGCCGGCTGCCCGCGGAAGGCCCGCGAGATACCGTAGCCATAGAAGCCGAGCACACCGATCGAAGTGCGCTTTTCGTTGAATGTCAGGCGCAGCGCCGCTTGAACCCCCCACAGAAGATCGCTGCCCTGGTTACCGGCGCCGTCATCGATATTATGCTCGCCGAACAGTGCGCCGACCTGGACCATGCCGCTCGACCATTTATGCTTGAGCGCCAGCGCGAAATCGGGCACCCGGTCCGGGGCGCCGCCGCCGGAGACGACCACCGGCACGGTCACCAAAGCAGCCGTGGCGGCGCGGGTGGTCTCGGGGTTCTCGACCGAGACAATCGCCGTCGTGCCGCCGCCGAAGCTGTGGGTATAGCTGACGATGCCCTGGCGTGGCGCACCCTTGCCGGCGGGGCCGCGATCCTCGAAGACCCGGGGCTCGAAATCACCGAAGCGGAAGACCGAGTTGGTCTGGCCGGCGAGGAACGGGCCAAGGCGGCCGTAAGCGTGGCGCAGGCGGAAGGCGTTCGAGTTCGTAATAATTTGGTTGCCACCGGTGCCCTGAAAATCGCCTTCGATGCGGGTCTCGAGTTCGCCCCAATCAGTTGGCGTCCAGGTGCGGATGTAGAAGCGCGAGCGCTTGGCGTGGAGGCGGAAGTTTCCCTGCCCGTTCGCCGCCGCCGACCCGGTCGAGGGGAAACTCGCTCCCGAGGCGCCGTTCGACGAGAGACCGTCGCCGCTGTTGGCGTTGATATCGTAGATCAAATCGAGCTGCGCGAAGCCACCGATCTGCATCGAGGTGTTGGTGCCGGGAAGCTTCCAGCTGCGCGGTTTTGATCCGCTCTCGACCGCTGCCGCGGGTGTGATGCGGCGCGCCGCGGCGCGTATTGCCTCAAGACGCTCAACGCGCGCTGTGAGCCCGTTGAGTTTGTCCTGAAGCGCGGCTTTGCGCATAGCCACAGTATCGCCGGCCAATCCCGGCGAAGCGGCCACCGATAACACAATTGTGGCACATGACACCATCAACGCTGCATTCAATTTCCCGGTTTTCATCTGACCCCATTTTTTGGAACATTGTTCGTGATTTCCAAAGGCGGCATGATGTGCATCAGCTAGAAGGAATCTAGCCGGGCAAACAGGCCACGGTTTGCAAAGTAACTCTCTCAATTAATAATGATAATCATTCGCATCTAAGAATGTCAAGTTCCAGTAACCGAATCCAATGATCGCGACAATCGGAGGATCGAACCGCGTGGCTAATAGATTTGCACTGCAGCTGTCATCGAGCTCCCGCAATGCCCGGCTGGACTGGGCCCGCAATTGGCGGCGTTTGGCCTACCACGTCAGCTCCCCACGCATGAAAGCATCGGCGGCCGGGTTCTCGGGTTGCTTGAAGAACTGGGCCGCAGCGGCCCGTTCCGTTAAGCGCCCGCCATGGATGAACAGGACTTCGTCGGCGAGGCGGCGGGCTTGGCCGAGATCGTGGGTGGTCATCACGATCTTAGTGCCGCCCTGGTGGATGGCATCGATGATCCGTTCGACGGCGCGGCTGGCAGCGGGGTCGAGATTGGCCGTCGGCTCGTCGAGAAACAGGACCTCGGGCCGTAGCGCCCAGGCCCGGGCTAGGGCCAGCCGCTGCTGCTCGCCACCCGAGAGCACCCGCGCGGGACGGCCGGCGAGGGCCTTGAGGCCGGTCTTTTCGAGCACCTCGCCAACCCGTGCGCGCCGCTCGTTGCGGCCCAGCTCGCGTAAGGAAAGTGCATAGTCGATATTGGCGGCCGCCGAGCGGCGTAGCATCACCGGACGCTGGAAAACCATTGCTTGGCGATGCATGGCCTCGCCGGCGCTGGGCTCGGCCCCGACTCCAGCCCAGGTGATTTTGCCATGCGAAGGTTTGATCAATCCGTGGCAAAGGCGCAGGAGCAGGCTCTTGCCGGCGCCGTTGGGCCCGAGTACGAGCGTCCGCGAGCCGCCCCGCAACTCCACCGAAATTCCATCGATCAGCCGACCACCGCCGGCCTCGAAACAAACATTGTCCAACCGTAGGGGGAGGATGCCAGGTGACCCTCTCATAGGCACGCCTCAACCATGCGCCCGCTCGGCGACTTCCTTGACCACGAAGGCGCCTGCGTTGACCAGCAAGGCAAGCAGCATCAGCACGATGCCGAGCCCCAGGGCTAGATTGAGATTGCCCTTGCTGGTCTCCAAGGTGATCGCCGTCGTCATTACCCGGGTCACGTGGGCGATATTGCCGCCGACGATCATCACCGCGCCGACTTCAGCCATGGCCCGGCCGAGCCCGGCCAAAAGAACGGTGAGTAGGGAGTAGCGCCCGTCCCAAATCAGCGTGCCGATCGCTTGCCGAGGACCGGAACCGAGCGAGCGTAACTGTTCGCCATATTCGCGCCACAGATCCTCGACTACCTGGCGGGTGAGCGCGGCGATGATTGGGGTGATCAAGATGCTCTGGGCGATGACCATCGCGGCCGGCGTGAACAACAGTTCGAGCGAGCCCAAAGGGCCGGTGCGCGACAGCGCCAGATAGACGAACAGGCCGACGACGACCGGCGGCAGCCCCATCAGAGCATTGAGCAGGACGATGACCACACGACGGCCGGGAAAGCTGTAGAGCGCCAGGGCCGCTCCCGCCGGCAGCCCGATCAATGTGGCGATTGCCACTGCGGTAAGGCTGACCTGAAGGGACAGCACGATGATCCCGATGAGCTCAGAATCAAAGGTCGTGAGCAGGCGGATCGCTTCGCCAAAGGCGCTGGCGGTTACTGGCATATTTAATTTCCTGAACCCAAGTCGTACTAAAGTATAGTGTAATTTATGCATAAATATGCAAATTCCTGTAAAATTTACCAAAATCACTGATTTAGCGAAAGGCTGCCCAGGCCTGTTCCGTTTCGCGCTGTACCCAACTCCCTTGCCGCGCGGAGTCGGCGCCCGCATATTCCACTCTGTGATGACGAATATTCTCCTCTACCCCGATCCCAAGGACCCGCGCCTCACCGAGCGCGTCGCGGGGGTCGATCATGAGGGCAAGACGGTAGAGACCTCAGTCGTCGTCGAGCGGCCGTTGACCTTGTTCCTGAACAGCCAGGAAATCGTCACCATGATGACGATCGCCGACTACCCGGATTATCTCGCGGTCGGGTTCCTGCTCAATCAGAACATGCTGCAGACCGACGACGAGATCACCGGCATCGACTATGACGAAGAACTCGAGGTCGTGGTGGTCCGCACCAAGCGGCAAACCGACTACGAGGAGAAGCTGAAGAAGAAGGTGCGCACCTCGGGCTGCGCCCAGGGCACGGTATTCGGTGATCTGATGGAGAATTTCGAGACCATCGACCTGCCCAAGGACGCTCAGCTCAAAACCTCGTGGCTCTACGCCTTGACCAAGAAGATCAACACCATGCCCAGCCTCTATCTCGAGGCTGGCGCCATCCACGGCTGCGTACTCTGCGAAGAGGATCGCCCGCTGGTCTATATGGAAGATGTCGGCCGCCATAACGCGATCGACAAGATCGCCGGCTATATGTTCCTTAAGGGTTTGGGTCCGGAAGGGAAGATCTTCTACACCACCGGCCGGCTGACCTCCGAAATGGTCATCAAGGCGGTTCAAATGAGGGTTCCGATCCTAATCTCGCGCTCGGGCTTCACCGCCTGGGGCGTCCAACTGGCTCGCCAGGCCGACCTCACTCTGATCGGCCGGGCCCGGGGAAAACGCTTCGTTGCCCTGGCTGGTGCGCACCGCATCGACTACGACGCCGACGCCTCCAAGATTGCCGACGAGCCGAAAAAAGCGCAGCGCAAGGCGGCTTCCGCTTCACCTTCATGACCGGCATCGCCGGCCTTCTTCTCGCCGGCGGGCGGGCGCGGCGCATGGGCGGCGGTGATAAATGCCTGCGCGAGCTCGGCGGCAAGACACTGCTGGCCCGCGCGATCGCCCGGCTGGCGCCACAGGTCGGCCCGCTACTTCTCAATGCTAACGGCGATCCCGCGCGATTCGCTGAATACGGCCTACCCGTCATGGCCGATGTGATTGAAGGCTTCGCTGGGCCGCTGGCGGGTATCCTGACGGGGCTTGAATGGGCGCGCGAGAACGCGCGCCATTGCCATTGGCTGGTAAGCGCGCCAACCGACGCCCCCTTCCTGCCGTTGGATCTGGTGGAAAGCATGAAGCAGGCAGTCGACGAAATCGGCGCCGATCTTGCCTGCGCAATGTCGCACGGCCGCAGCCATCCGGTGGTCGGTCTGTGGCCGGTGCGCCTGGCGGGCGAGCTGCGCGAAGCCCTGTTTGGCGAGGATATCCGCAAGATCGACCTATGGACCGCGCGCTACCGCCTGGCCACGGTGGAGTTCCCCGCCGATCCCGTCGATCCCTTCTTCAACGCCAACCGCCCCGAGGACATCGAGGAAGCCGAACGGCTGCTGGTGGCAAGCAAGTAGTTGGATATGCTGCCCGGCAGGATCGTAAGCTAGCCAGCCGTGTCCACCCGTTCCACCTTGGCCGCGCAGAATTTGAACTCGGGAATTTTGCAGATAGGATCGAGCTGGGGGTTGGTCAGCCGGTTGGCCGGCGCCTCGGCGTAGCAGAAGGGGATGAATACCATGCCTTCGGCGATCGTCAGATCGACGCGGGCTGTGAGCTCGACCGACCCCCGGCGCGTCGAGACACGGATACGTTCCCCGGCGGCGATGCCGATGCGCGCCAGATCGTGGCCATTCAAGCCGGCGATGGCTTCAGGTTCGAGCGCATCGAGCAGGCTGGCCTGGGCGACATAGGGCGGGCGGCGGCGTGGAAGGCCGCGCTTGCCTTCGATCGACTAGATCATTGCCGATTCCTCGCCGCAGATATAAGCGCCGGCGCCGCGCCGCAAATGGATCTCGGTATGCGCGCTTAACACGGCCTTGCGTAGCGCCGCAATCTCGACCAACATAAGCGCCCATATGTGGGGGTACTCGTCGCGTAGGTAAAAATAGACCGACCCGGCCTCGACCGCCCAAGCAGCGATCAGCATCCCTTCGAGTACTCGTTGCGGGTCGGTTTCCAGATAATGCCGGTCCTTGAAGGTTCCCGGTTCGCCCTCATCGGTATTTACCGCCCTCAGCCGCGGGCTGGGCTCGGCACGCACGAGTTCTTACTTGCGTCCGGTCGGGAATCCGGCGCCGCCGAGACCGCGTAGGCTGGCTTCGCCGAGAATGTTGGTAATTTCCTGGGATGTTCGTTCGCCTTGCAGGCAGGCTTCCAGCAATCGGTAGCCGCCTTTCTCGCGATAGGTTGCAAGATCTCAATAAGCCGATACGCCGGCGTTCGTCCTGCCTTTCTTTATCCTTCCGGCGATGCTTTTGAGCGTGGCAATCTCGACGTGGGCGTGGCCGACCTCGGCGACTGGCGCGTTCTCGCAGCGCCCCATGCAGGGTGCGCGAAGGACGCGTACTTTCTTGCCGAGTTTGGCCGGTAGCGCTTCCAGGAGTTCGCGCGCCCCGAACATCTCGCAGGTCAGGCTGTCGCAGACCCGCACGGTTAACGCCGGCTGCGGATTTTTCCCTTCGGCAAGAATGTCGAAATGGGCGTAGAACGAAGCAACCTCGTAGATTTCAGCCTGAGACAGGCGCATCTCCTCGGCCAGAGCTGCAAGGTGGGCCGCCGGCAAACAGCCGTGGATGTCCTGAATTTCGTGCAAGTACTCGATCAGCAGATCGCGTGCCCGGGACCGCTCGCCAAGTAGGATCGTGATCTCCCGCCGCACGTCGGCATCGACTTGCCGGCCCTTGGGGTGGGGTTTGGTGCGACGGCGGGCCGCGCCCGGATGGCGGTAACCGCTCATTCCTCGTCTCCGTTGGCCTCCTCTCCGCTGGCCTCTCCGTCGCTGGCCGACACTTCGACCAGCGCGATTCGGTCGGCGATGATCAGTCGTTTACCGGCATTCTCGAAATTGACCGTCACCCGATTACCGTCGACCGACTGTACTTGACCGAGCCCCCAATCCGGTTGGCTTGGGTGGCGAACGAATATTCCCGGGGCAAGAAATTCCGACATAGTCGTAGTGAACTCCCCAAGTGGAGGCGCTGGATTTTACAAGTCACCTCCAGTTGGCTAGTTGATAGAAAGACCACCGAACATAGATATTGCATGGCTCGGCCTGCGAAGGAAGCAACGGCGGAAACCTATGACACACACTATCGATTTGCGTATTTTTCATTTGCTGACCGCGCGGCTCTGCCACGATCTGGTTGGCCCGGTCGGCGCCGCCAGCAATGGAGCCGAATTACTGAGCGAATTGGGCGCCGAGGACAGTGGTGATGCGGTCGACTTGATAGCCGATAGCACCGGCAAGGCCGCCGCTCGCCTGCGCTATTACCGTGTTGCCTACGGTATCGCGGCGGGGGTCGTCGGTACCATCGACGATGCGCGAGGGCTGGCCGCCGACATGTTCTCCGATCAGAGATTTACCATGGATTGGTCGCCAGCTCCGGCGGGGTCGGAGAAGCTCGACGACACCGCGGGCATGCTGCTCCTTAATATGTTGCTGCTCGCCAGCGAGGCGATGGGGCGTGAAGGCTTGCTCACGGTCAAAGTAATGGCTAGCGGGGCAGGGTGCCGACTGGACATTCAGGCCCGCGGCGAGGGCGTGGAGCTCGACGAAGATACCCTTGCCGGGCTCAGCGCCACCGCTTCGATCGAGGCCCTGACACCGCGATCGGTTCAAGGTCATTTCACCGCTCGCTTGGCGGAATTCTTCGGCGCTACGCTGGTTGTTGAGCCAATGGATCAGGCGGTGCGCTTCACCTGTAATCTCGCTTCTGACCGGTTGGTATAAGACGTTGTCCGGAAACGAAAAAGCGCGCCTCCCTGGCAGGGGAAGCGCGCTCCAACTTTAGGTTATCGGATCGAAGGGGTCTCAGGCAGCCTGTCCGGCAACCGCCTTCTGCGCTCCGGTGTCGTCTTCCTCGACTGGATCGCGCAGGACATAGCCGCGTCCCCAGACAGTTTCGATATAGTTATTGCCTCCGCAGGCGGCGGCGAGCTTCTTGCGGAGTTTGCAGACAAAGACATCGATAATCTTGAGTTCGGGCTCGTCCATGCCGCCATAGAGATGATTAAGGAACATCTCCTTGGTCAGCGTCGTGCCCTTGCGCAAGGAGAGCAATTCAAGAATGCCGTACTCCTTGCCGGTGAGGTGCAGGGGTTGGCTGTCGACCTCGGCAGTGCGGGTATCGAGATTGACCGCCAGGCGGCCAGTTTCGATGATTGAATCCGAATGCCCTTTGGCGCGCCGGACGATGGCCTGGATGCGGGCCACCAACTCGCGCTTGTCGAAGGGTTTGGTGAGATAGTCGTCGGCGCCGAAACCGAGGCCCTTGATCTTGGCGTCGAGCTCCGCCAAGCCGGAAAGAATAAGCACCGGTGTGTCGACATTCGAAGCGCGAAGGCGGCGTAAGACTTCGTAACCGTCCATGTCCGGCAGCATCAAATCTAGGATAATGATATCGTAATCATAGAGTTTACCGATCTCCAGGCCATCTTCGCCAAGATCGGTACTGTCACAAACATAACTTTCGCTTTTGAGCATCAATTCGATACTCTTGGCGGTAGCGGTGTCGTCCTCAACCAATAAAACACGCATCGTGCCGCTCCCCCGCAGCGTTTTTCATGTGCCATTAACTATAGCGACACTAGGCTGTATTAGTTAACAATTCCTTTATTGAAAAGGAAAATCTTAACCTAAATACATTGTACCCAGCTCTTTTACCGAACTTTAAACGTCTCGTCGCATGATCGGGTTCCCCTCAAGAGGAATCCACAAAAATTGATGACAGACAATATCTTAGCTGAACTCACGCAGCTGCCGGAACACTATATGTATGGCCGGGTCGCGGCAATACAGGGAATGATGGTCGAGGTCGGAGGGATCGAGCGTGAATTAACGATCGGCAGTCGCTGCAGGCTCGATGCGCGCGGCGGGCCGCCGGTCACCTGCGAGGTTGTGGGGTTTCGCGAGGGCAGGGCGCTGATGATGCCTTTCGCCGGCCTCGAAGGCGTCGGGCTGGGGTGCAAGGCCGAAATACTGGCCAGCGAGCCGGTGGTTCATCCTGATACCAGTTGGCTGGGCCGGGTCATCGATGCGATGGCTGATCCGGCGGATGGTTTGGGCGCCCTCACTGGCGGCAAGGTCGGCTATCGCTTACGCGCCGCTCCGCCGCCGGCCAACGAACGCCAGCGCGTGGGCGAGAAGATCGACCTCGGCGTCCGTGCGATAAACACCTTCCTGACCTGCTGCCGCGGGCAGAGAATGGGCATATTTTCAGGTTCGGGCGTTGGTAAATCGATCCTGCTTTCGATGATGTCGCGTTATACCCGTGCCGACGTGAACGTTATCGGCTTGATCGGCGAGCGCGGCCGTGAGGTGCAGGAATTTCTCGAAGACTACCTCGGTCCAGAAGGCCTGTCTCGCAGCGTTGTCATTGTCGCGACTTCCGATTCGAGCCCCCTGCTGCGCCGGCAAGCCGCATATCTAACTTTGACAGTCGCCGAGTACTTCCGGGATCTGGGCAAAGATGTGCTGTGCCTGATGGACAGCGTCACCCGGTTCGCTATGGCCCAGCGCGAGATCGGTTTGGCGGCGGGTGAGCCGCCGGCGAGCAAGGGATTTACGCCGAGCGTCTTTGCCGAGCTGCCGAAACTTTTGGAGCGCGCCGGCCCGGGCCGTGATCGCGGCAGCATCACCGGGTTGTTCAGCGTTCTGGTCGAAGGTGACGATCACAACGAGCCGATATCCGATGCCGTTCGAGGTATTCTCGACGGGCACATCGTCCTCGACCGGGCGATCGCCGAACGCGGCCGATTCCCGGCGATCAACATTCTGCGCAGCGTCTCTCGCACCATGCCGGACTGCAATACCGATGCGGAAAATGAGCAGGTCCAACGGGCGCGCGCGTTGCTGGCCCAATATGAAGAGATGGCCGACATGATCCGCATCGGCGCCTACCAGACAGGCAGCGATGCGAAGATCGACGAAGCTATCCTCTACTACCCGCAGCTCGAGGCCTACCTCACCCAAGCTCGCGATGAGCCCAGCAACTTGGCCGCCGGATATAGCGAACTCGAAATTATGCTCAACGGTGTCGGTGCGGAGCCGGCAACTGAGCCGTCGGTGGCTGAAGGATGAGGGGGCTGCCCAACCTGATCCGGCTGCACCGCTGGCAGCTGGATGAGCGCCGGCGTGCGGTCGCCGAGCTTGAGGCATTGCGCCGGGCGATCCGGGAAGATATCAAGCGGCTCGAAGCCGAGATCGGCGCAGAGAGCGGCGCTTCGCGCGAAATAACCAAGGGTGTTGCCCTGTTCCCTTCGTACTTCGCTAATGCCCGGGCGCGGCAGACGCGAATGGAGGCCTCGATCGACAAGATCGACGCTTCTCTCCATGCCTCGCGCGAAGAGGCCGGCAATGCCTACCGTGAACTGAGAAAGTACGAAACCGTTCTGGAGAACTTCGAACGCCAGGAAGAAATGGCTGAAAACCGCCGGGAGCAGGCCGAGCAGAACGAAATTGCATTGGCTATTTATCGCCGCCGAGCGAACTCCTAAATTTCAATTCCCTGGAGACGCCGGGCGCTCGCTCCTGAGCTCTCATCCAAAGCCTGTTGAAGAACGAAGAGTCGTCTCTACACTACCAAGCCGCCGGTGTTCGGCTGTACTTCGCCGAGCGGCGCGACGGCGAAGGACGGCACTGTCTGGAAGTGGATTTCTCCGGCGAATCCGTTTTCTTCCTGGATCCGCGCGAACAGCGCGCCAATCTCATTGCGGATAGCATCGGGAAGCTTTGCCTGGGATCGGACCGCGAGGTCGAAGCGGTGGTTCGCCGCGAGCCCGTCCAATTGAATCGGTCCTAGATTGCTGAGATCGAACTCGAAGACGAAACGTGCCGGGATATCCTCGTCGCCGCTGGTGCCTTGGTCCCGGTGTTTTATATAGAGTTGAATCTGCTGGTGCCGCGCACCGTCGAAAAAAGGCAGGGCGTGGACCCGCCATTCGCCTGAATCAGTGCGCGCCAGGCGCGATAGCTGACCGAATTCGTCGGCCAGACGGCTCGCGGCTTCTTTGCCCGACGAGCGAGCCAACTCGCGCATCGTAGACTGGCCCAGCCAGCCCCGAATATCGCCGCCGCGTAGGGCGAATACCAGTAGAGCGAGAGTGCCGGCAAGTTGTGGGCCGGGCCGAGGCATCACCGCGTCGATGTTCGGCGCGGCAAGCTGAGGACTTGCCACACGCAGCGACGCGATCGCCTGATCCAGACCGGGCCAGCTTCGGATCAACTCGGCGCTGGTTCCGGTGCCAGCAATCGCAGCGCCCGCCGGTGGTGTTCCGGCCGAGCTCGCCGGAGATGGATTGGTACTGGATAGGATTACAGCGCCGGGTAATGCAACCGATTTGCCTGCCGCCCCTGCCAGGACGCCGCCGGGAGGAAGCGCAACTTGTCCGCCTTGGCCGCTCACCGGTTGCGGGCTTGTTGTTGAAAGCCCGGGGTTGATCGGGCCTGCCGCGCCGGACCCAGCGCCGGGTGTTGCCGCAGGTGTTGCTGTGGAAGCAGCGCCGGGTGTTGTCGTGGGAGCTGCCGCGGGCGTTGGCGAAGTCGGCGGACCGGTTGGCGTGCCGGCTGTTGCCGGTGCAGCCGCGTTTGCCGGCGCCGTTACCGGGACTCCCGACGGGGTCGTTGGAACACTCGGTGTGCTGAGTGGGGCGAGGGGTGCAGCTGGCCGGCCGGCTGCAGGGAACACCTGCCCCGCTGGTGGCCCGGAAGCGCTTTGGCCCAGGGGCGCGGCAGAAAGCTGCGCACCCGGCCGGGGTGTGGCGCGAGCTTGCGCGGCGTGCGGTACCGGAGGCGCGATTTTTGCTCCGGCGGCGGACTGTGCGGACGCCTGAACTTGGGCCAATTGTGTCGAGGCCACCGTAGGCGGTGCAGCGCGCACTTGAGCCATCGAAACCGGCGCCTGTGATCCCGCTCGTTGCCCGCTGGGAGGGGAGGCGGTTTTTTGCGCCGGTGTGCCCTGCGCAGATTTGGTGCCCTGGACGGACAGCAGAATGACCCGGTACTGACCGCCGGAAGGCTGGAGTTGAAGAACCACGCGGCTTTGCACCGGCGGCGAAGCAGTCGTTCGCAAGGCAAGTTCGCCGTGGCTGGTTTTCACCGCGAGCAGTCCCTGTTGGGTTCGGCCGATCACTATACCTTCAATGAGGGCGCCGGCGGAAAGCTGAGCGAGGCCCGGCGGCGGCGCCGAGATCACGGCCTGGGAGGGCGCGGTTCCGGTGGGCTGTTGGGTGATAGGAAGGTAGGAGGGGATGTTGCTCATTTTTGCCTCACTAGCCGCTCGACGATCGATTCTACGTCACCGGCAGCTTCGCTGTTTGGATGGCGCGACAGTAGGGGCGTCTGATGCCGAATACAGTCGGGCACATGCGCATCGCGGCGTATGATTCCTGCGAGCCGAGGTGTGAATTTGAGGAAATTCTGGCACGCCTTGGCGAGTGTGCCATAAGTGTGCTCGCCGGCGCCGATACTCTGCGCCATATTTACGACGATCCGCATATCGGCACCGGGATGATCGCGCGCGGTTAGTTTGATGAAGGCATAGGCGTCTGTAAGGCTTGTCGGCTCATCGGTGGTGACAACGAGGATAGTCGAGGCCGGTCGGGCGAGTTGGCGAATTGTTTTCTCGACACCGGCGCCGAGATCGATCAGGACGTGATCGTATTCCTTGGCCAAGGCCACCAAACGATCGCACAGAGATTCCAGCCGGCCCATCGGCAGTGAGGCCAAATTGCCGCTTCCCGAGCGTCCTGCGATCAGATCGAAGCCAGCTGGCTTGTACGGCATCACGGCGGCCTTCAGCCCCGTGCGGCCGGCGAACACCGACTGCAGATCGGTCTCCGGCATCAGTCCCAGTTGGATATCAACATTCGCCAGGCCGAGGTCGCCATCGAAGACAAGCACGCGTTTACCGTGCTGTGCGAAGGCCTGTGCGAGGGTGATTGACAGCCAGGTCTTGCCGACCCCGCCCTTGCCCGAGGCTACGGCCAGGATACGATTATCGTCGCGCTGCGTCGCCGCGTTGCGATCGATCGTCGGTCGGAGGTTCATAATGCTACCTTTTTGGGCGAGACGGTCGTGACCGTGTCGTGCGTCGGCCCGCCGGGATCCTTCAACAAGAGCTCGGCCAGGAAAGCCGGCTCGGCCGGCTCAAGACCATTGCCGATGGTCGGTGTCAGGCTGAGCTCGGCGAACGCAAGGGGGGCGGAAGCGGCCGCAAGCAATCCCCCAAGGCGCCGCGCGCAGTCGATCCGGGTGGCGATAATGCGCTTCACCCCGATGCCGGCGAAAGCTGCGGCGATCTCGGCGGATTCCTGCGCATCGCCTCCGGCCGCGAGAACCAGGACTGGCTCGGCGTCGGCTACTTCGGCCAGTCGCGCCACTTCGCCCAGCGCGGCCGGATCGAACGGATTGACGCCTTGGGTATCGATCAATGTCGGCCGGGATTTGGCGTCGCCCTTCATCACTATGGCGAGCGCCGAGCTGCTGTCTGCGACGTCGAGCTTCGATTTGAGGATATCGGTGAAAACTGAAAGTTGGGCGACCCCGCCGGCGCGCACGGTATCGGTCGTCACCAGAGACGCGCTCCGCCCAGCGAGCCGCTCGCGCGCGGCGAGTTTGGCCGCGACGATGGTTTTTCCCGCGCCGGGCGGACCCGTCAGAATAACCGCTCGCCGCACCCCTTCGCCAATAGGTGCAAAGCTGAATTGCGATGACAGCGCGCCGGCGAGCAATTGTTCGTGATCACTACCACCGGCATCGTGCATAGCATCTGTCAAGCGATCAAGGAGGCCAGGCGGCACCCCGTG
>JAPULJ010000135.1 GCA_027295145.1 Alphaproteobacteria bacterium
TAGTAAAGCACGCCGACGAAATCGAGCCCGAGGGCTGTGTCGCGGGTGTGGGTCCAGGTGGTGTTGCGCGAAAGCACGTCGACCTCGCCCGACTGCAGCGCGGTGAACCGCACCTTGGCCGAGAGCGGTACGTACTTAACCTTTTTGGAGTCACCCAGCACGGCTGCGGCGAGTGCGCGGCAATAGTCAACGTCGAGACCGGTCCACTTGCCTTTGTCGTCGGGATTGGAGAAGCCGGGAAGTCCCTGGCTAACACCACACTTGATGACTCCGGACGCCATGATGGCGTCGAGAGTTTTGCCGGCTTGGGCTACACCACTGATCGCGATTGTGGTTATCGCGGCCGCCGCCAGCAGTAAACCTTTCCTCATAGCGAAACCTCCCTGATCTATTTTGCGCTTTGGTTGAACTTGCGCCTGATTACCTTGCAAGCTAACCCCCGCCCCGATTCATGGTAGCTGACCGAAGCGAAAGACTGCTTGGCGGTATCATTGGCTATGAGACCCCGAATGCAAAGCAAAAATTAGTTAACGCGGTTCGGCCGCCGCGACGACGTTCGGCCATTAGCGAGCGGGCGGCTGCCGGGATTGTCGGGCGAGCGCTATGACATAGAACGCTCGCTCAAAACCGCTTCGATGAATTCCGTCATGGAAGCGAGGGTCGATTGCCTTGCCTCGCGGTGGGGTTCGTGCCCGATCCCCGGCAGGACTAAGCGTTTAGCCGGGCCGGAGACTTGATTTACGATAGCGTCGACCTGGGCTTCGAGCCCGAACGCATCCTCGCTGCCCTGGATGACCAGGGAAGGGCAGGTGATTCTCACCAGGTGGCTTTCGATGTTCCAGTCGAGCGCGTCAGGTCTAAACCACAACCCGCTCCAAGCGAGGTAAACGCCATCGACGTTATCACCGTGATAGCGGTACAAACCGGCGCGCAGGTCGCCTTCGTCCCAGTCCTTGCGTCCTGCCGTCATGCCGGCCAGCGAATACTGATCGTAAAATACGTGGGCGGCGACTGTAACTATGGCCAGCGCGGGAACCGGGACGGGACCAGCAGCAAAGAGCAGCGCGATCGTGCCGCCATCGCTATGACCGATGAGGATAGGTTCGCGTACATATAATTTGTGGAGCACTTCGGGAAGGGTTTCCCACGCCTCGTCCTCCATGAAATCGAGCGGGCGCGGCGCGCTGGAGACCGGGTCCGAGAGACCGTGACCCCAGCGACTGTAGATCAGCCCGCCGCACCCGGTCGCTTCGCACAGTGCTTGTGGATAATCCTGCCATGTCTCGACGCTGCCGAGACCGTGATGCAGGAAAACCAGCGTCGGGGCGGCGTCGGGGCCGGGTCCGATCCACTCGTAGTGAAGTCGATGACCGTGCGCGGTTGCGAAGGGCAAGGGGGTCTCCTGGGAAGACTCGCGAGAGGGACAAATAAACTCGAGAACTGCCGCGCTTAGACCGACAGCGATCCATAGGCGCCGACGCCGACAATCAGATCGCCAACCCGCACCATGTAGCTCATCTTGTGCTCCATTCGCATCGAGCACGGATTGTACCAGCGGTACCGGACCCAGCCGCGGCCGCGCGCGACGATGGCGCCGAAGCGGGATTGTACATTGAACCCGCCGCTTCCGATGACCTCGGGAAAGCCGACATTCTCAACGATGATCCCGTTCAGATCGACGACGAAGACGTAGAGGTCGCCGCGCACGAAGGCGCTACCGGGATCCCGGTAGCGCCGAAATGCCGCCGCGCGGCCGACTGCCGCCAGCACCCCGGCGGCGCGCTCGGCCATCCGCTTGGCCTGTTCAGGCGAGCCCACCGGGCAGATTTGCGCGGCCTGGGCGGCGCCGGGATAAACGCGCGGTCCGGTGAAAACAATACCCGCCAGAAGTGCGAGAGCAGCGATAAGGGGCCTGTTTGGCATCGGCATAAGTCAAGCGGCGCCCCAGATAGTGGATAGAATCCGGCATATGGTACCCATATGCCGGATTCTATCCACTAGAGCGCGTCGTCCCCGGACTCGCCGGTGCGGATGCGCGTCGCCGAATTCAAGTCGAGTACGAAAATTTTGCCGTCGCCGATCTCACCCGTCTTGGCGGCTTCCTCGATCGCGGTCACGACATCGTTGGCGAGCTTGTCCGGCACCGCAACTTCGAGCTTGATCTTGGGCACGAAACTGATTGTGTACTCGGCGCCCCGGTAGATCTCGGTGTGGCCCTTCTGCCGACCGAAGCCGCGCGCTTCGGTGACGGTCAGGCCTTCGACGCCGATCCCGGTGAGTGCCTCGCGCACCGAATCGAGGCGGTGTGGTTTGATGATCGCGGTAATCAGTTTCATGGGTTTTGTGGACTTCTCCTTGGCGGTGACAAGCACCTTTCACGTTAGGACTTACAGGTGATAGCTCCGTTTGCCGCGGTCTGTGAGATCGAGCCCCTCGGTCTCTCCCTACTCGCTGACCCGCAGGTCGACAATCCCGTTGACCGCCTTGATGATGACGATGCTCAACACCACCGACCAGACAGCTACCGCGGCTACGCCGGCGATTTGGATGCCAAGCTGCTCGCCGATGCTGATCTTGCCGAGCCCCACACCGCCGAACATTTCGGCGCCGAGGACCGCAGTCAACGGAGTGAACATAATGCCGCCGACCCTGTGGACCGCGAAGACATCGTGCGAATCGTCGATTTTGAGCCGCACGCGGCACCAATGGGGAAGGAAACAAGGTGCGTGGTCAGGGCCAGCGCGCTAAAAGCTGCAGGCTGGGCTGCGTTGGCCAGCATGTTCAATCACTCCCCCGAATAGCCGCGCTGCCGGGTCTTGTTTTATTCGATTTTCATCGGCACTTCGCTACCATCATAGGTGCAGGTGTTTTGCCTGACAACTGAATGGCTGCAGCGGGAATTTCATAGCATCTCAGGATGACGTGGGGTGGGGGTAAGCGCTCAGCAATCCAGAAGCCGGCGCCAGTTTCTGGACGAGCATGACCTTCGACAAGCTCTAGAGCGCGCCACGCCTGATGGCGCGATCCAAGACCTAGTATCTGGTCACCCGGCGATTGAGGAAATAAAAAATGGATACTAATTCGCTGACCAGATCAGGCGAAGCTGATTTTCGAGGAGAGTAAGGACATCGTCGATCGAGGCGCTTTGCATCAAATTGCGCGGCCCGGCGGAAAGTGCGAAACGCGGCGGTTTGCGCCGGCTGGCGGCGAGCTTGGTGATGCTGAAGGTGGGCCGCTCGGCCGTATGACGAAACACCGAGAAGGTAGCGCGGCCGGGCCCCTGATCGATGGCGTAGTCACGCCATTCGCCGCTCATCACACGGCGGCTATAGAGCGATAAGAGGCGGTTGAGTTCGATTCGGTTAAAAAAGACCCGGTTGGGCAGCTTGCGGACATCCGAAAGGCGTACCACTTCGGTCATGTCCGGCGATCAGTCCGCTAGCTCTGTCATCATTCCCCAACATTGTCCCATTTGCCCTGGCGAGTCCAGCCGGTGGGCTGAATTGCCATCGCTCAGGCAGCGGTCTATGTTAGCGCGCTTTTTCGGGTGGGCATTCAAAAGCCCGAAATCACTCATCGTTCGGAGTCGTCAGTGGCTGACGAAGAAGACCAATCAGACAAGCAGCTGTTCCGGGAGATCGACGAGGATCTCCGGCGCGAACGCTATATGAAGCTGTGGAAGGATTACGGCCGCTTCGTCGTCGGCGCGGCGGTAACGGTTGTCCTGGCGACCGCGGGCTGGGTATGGTGGCAGAGGCATCAACTCTCGGTACGCGGCGAGGAAGGCGAACGCTACGCGGCGGCCGCGGCGCTTGTCGGCAAGGGCAATACCGCGGCGGCGATCAAGGCGTTCGCGCAAGTGGCGGCAGAATCCGGTGCCGGTTATGCCGCCCTGGCCAAGCTCCGCGAAGCCGCGTTGTTGGCCAATAAGGGCGACCTCAAGGGAGCTGCCGCGCTCTACGACGCCATCGCCGCCGACGCCGACGCCAACCAGAACCTCCGCCACTTGGCGCGGCTCCTTGGTACACTCAGCTTGCTCGATACCGGCGATCCGGGCAAGCTGACGGCCAAACTGGCGCCGCTGGCCAAAGTAGACGGCCCCTGGCATTATGCGGCACTTGAGTTGACCGGGTTGTTGGCCGAGCGGGCGGGCGATATAAAGCGCGCCCGAGCGATCTATACACGGCTCGTCGATGACGCGGCGGCGCCGGCGTCCTTGCGCGCGCGCGCGCGGGTCTATCTTGAGTTGCTGGGCAATTCGTAATCATTAATTCCGGAGTAATATTTATGCGAATGCTCGGCCGATTGGCGGTCGTTCTCCTGGTGTTGGCGGTGTCGCTTTCCGCTTGCGAATCGCTAAACCCATTCAGCCGCAAAAAGCAAGCGCCGCTGCCGGGCGAGCGCATTCCCGTCCTGCAGGACGGGAATGCGATGAAGCCTGATCCCAGGCTCAAGGACCTCACCATCGCCCTACCTAAGCCGCGGGTTAATCCGGCCTGGCCCCAGGCCGGGGGCTATCCGAGCCATGCCATGTATCACCTCGCCCTGGCCCCGAAGGTTAGCCGGGCCTGGCGGATGAGTATCGGCTCGGGCTCGAGCAAATCGCGGCGCTTGACCGTCCAGCCGGTGATCGGCGACGGGCGCATCTACACCATGGATGCGCGGGCCATGGTGCGCGCATTCAACGCAAAATCGGGAAGCCCGTTGTGGGAACAGAAAGTCCTTCCCAAGGAAGAGAGCGACGGCGATCTCGGCGGCGGCGTCGCCTTCGACGGCGGGCGGCTTTATGTCACAACCGGGGCCGCCGAGGTGCTCGCCCTCGATGCCAAAACCGGCAAGGAACTCTGGCGCGTCAAGGCTGCCGCGCCGATGCGGGCGGCGCCGACAATTGGCGGTGGGCGGGTCTATGTGGTCACCGTTCAGAACGAGTTGATTGCCTACAGCGCCAAAGACGGCAAACAATTATGGCGCCATATCGGGTTGCCGGAAACAGCTGGCTTCCTGGGCAGCGCGAGCCCAGCCTACGCCAGCGGTGTCCTCATCGTTCCCCATACTTCGGGGGAGATCTATGCCTTACGAGCCGACAACGGGCGGCAGCTCTGGTCCGACACCATTGCCGCGGTCCGCCACGTCACCGCGGTTGCCGCGCTGACCCACATTCGCGGCCATCCGGTGATCGACCGCGGTCGGGTCTATGTGGTCAGCCACAGCGGTAGGCTGGCAGCGATCGATCTGCGCACCGGAAGCCGGGTCTGGGACCTTGATGTCGGGGCATTGCAGATGCCGTGGGTGGCCGGCGAGTTCGTATTCATATTGACCAACGATGGCAAGCTCGCTGCTCTGCGCCGCGACAACGGCCGGGTGAAATGGGTCACCGAGCTCTTGCGCTATGTCGACAAGAAAAAGCGCAAGAAAACGATATTCTGGGTCGGCCCGGTGCTGGCCGGTGATAGGCTGGTAATCTCGGGCTCGCACGGGGAGGCGCTTTCGGTCTCGCCCTATACCGGCAAAGTGCTTGGCTGGATACGCATGTCCGAGGGAGTCCTGATCCCGCCGCTGGTCGCCGACAGGACGCTCTACATCCTCGACGACGACGGCGACCTTTCCGCCTACCGTTGATCCGGTGCCAATAAAGGTTGCCATCGTCGGCCGCCCGAACGTCGGCAAATCGACACTCTTCAACCGCCTTGTCGGCAAACGAACGGCTTTGGTCGATAACGCCCCCGGCCTGACCCGCGACCGCCGCGAGGGCCAGGCGCGCCTCGCCGGCGCTGTCTTCATGGTAATCGACACCGCCGGGTTGGAGGAAGCTGAAGTTGGCACGCTTGCGGGCGATATGCTTGCCCAGACAGATCGAGCGGTTGCCGAGGCCGATTTGCTCTTGTTCCTAATCGACGCAAGGGCCGGCGTGACGCCGCTCGACCAGCATTTCGCCAACCGCCTGCGGCGCGCCGGCAAGCCCCTGGTACTGCTGGCCAATAAATGCGAGGGGCGCAGAGCCCAACCGGGGCTGATCGAGGCCCACGAACTAGGCTGCGGCGAGCCGGTGGCGGTTTCGGCCGAGCACGGCGAAGGGATGATCGATCTCTACGACGCTCTGGCGCCCTACATCGAATCCGGCGATCAAGATCGGGAAAAAGCGAGCGAAAACGACGGTGGCCCCTTGCGGCTGGCCATCGTCGGCCGACCCAATGTCGGTAAATCAACCCTGCTCAACCGGCTGATCGGCGATGAACGCGTGCTCACCGGTCCGCAGCCCGGGGTGACCCGCGATGCGGTCACCGTCTCCTGGCAGCATCAGGGTCGGGAGATCGCGCTGATCGACACCGCCGGCCTGCGCCGCCGCGCCAAGGTCGCCGAACGCATGGAAAAGCTCTCGGGCAGCGACGCTATCCGGGCCATCCGCTTTGCCCATGTTGTCATATTGATGGTCGATGCGAGCACCATCGAGGCCATCCACGGCGCCCTCGACAAGCAGGATTTGACGATCGCGCGCACTGTGACCGAGGAGGGCAGGGCGCTGGTCATCTGCCTCAACAAATGGGATCTGGTTGCCGACCGCGCGAAGGTCCGCACCCGCATCGAGGAAAGCCTCGAAGGCTCGCTGGCCCAGGCTCGCGGCGTGCCGTTGATCATGGTCTCGGCCCTCGATGGCAGGAATCTCGGTAAATTGATGGCGGCCGTCTTCACCATCGAGGAGCGCTGGAACAGGCGGCTGGCGACCGGCGCGCTGAACCGCTGGCTCGAGGGCATGATCGAGCGCCACCCGCCGCCCATCGCCAAGGGGCGGCGCTTGCGCCTGCGCTACATGACCCAAGTCAATACAAGGCCGCCCAGTTTCGCGCTGTTCGTCAGCCGCCCGGTCGAACTACCCGGCGCCTACCGCCGCTACCTGACCAACGGCCTGCGCGATGCCTTCGATCTCGACGGCGTACCGATCCGCATTATGATGCGCAAGGGCAAGAACCCGTACGCGAAGGATTGAGCAGAGTTACTTCAGCCGACCCCGACAATCTCGCCGTTCTTCCTACACCCGGTCTCGGCGAGATCGACGAAGGCGCCGGTGATGCTCTCAGGCGTTGGGAGCGTATCGGGGTCCTCGCCGGGCATAGCCTTGGCTCGCATCGCAGTGCGGGCGGCACCGGGGTCGAGGATGTTGGCGCGGACTTTTGTCTTGGCGTTTTCGGCAGCGTAGATCCCAACCAGCATTTCGAGCGCCGCTTTCGACACCGCGTAGCCGCCCCAAAATGGAAGAACATGTCGCGCGACGCCGGAAGTCACGAATATTGCCCTTCCCGCATTCGATGCTTGCAACAGTGGATCGCAACTGCGGATCAATCGCCAATTGGCTGTCAGATTGACGGCCAGAACCTCGTCCCAATCCTTGGTCTCGATATGACCCACCGGCGAGAGGGTGCCCAGCACGCCGGCATTGCCGACCAGGATGTCAAGGTGTCCGAAGCGCTCGTATATAGCCTGACCCATGCGGTCGATGGCATCGAAATCCTGCAAATCCATCGGCAACAGCGTCGCGCCCTCAGTATTGCCAAACGCGCGAATCGCATCGTCGACTTCCTCAAGTCCGCCTTGAGTGCGGGCGGTGAGAATGAGATGCGCGCCTTCTTCGGCAAAGCGCTTGGCGACCGCCGCCCCAATGCCCCGCGAGGCACCGGTGACCAGCGCGATGCGGCCCTCGAGACGGCGAGCGCCGGCCATGGAGATCAGGTCACTTCTTCGAGCAGAGAGAGTTGGGATGCGACCGTTCCCTCATCGTGGTCGAGGAGGCGGCTGGGATATTCGCCGGAAAAGCAGGCATCGCAATATTGCGGATTGTCGGGATCGCGCTTGGCCTTGCCCATGGCGCTGTAGAGCCCGTCCATGGATAGAAAGGCTAGGCTGTCGGCGCCGATCTCTTTCGCCATCGCCGGTACATCGTGGCGCGCGGCCAGCAATTGGCTGCGCTCCGGCGTGTTGATTCCGTAGAAGCACGAATGTTTGGTCGGCGGGCTCGATATCCGCATATGAATCTCGCGCGCGCCTGCGTTGCGCACCATTTCGACGATCTTGGTAGAGGTCGTGCCGCGGACGATCGAATCGTCGATCAGCACTACCCGTTTACCTTCGATCTGGGCGCGGTTGGCGTTGTGCTTGAGCTTGACGCCGAGATGGCGGATCTGATCGCTTGGCTCGATGAAGGTGCGGCCGACATAGTGATTACGGATGATGCCGAGTTCAAACGGAATTCCAGCCTCCGCGGCGTAGCCGATGGCCGCCGGCACGCCGCTGTCGGGCACCGGGATAACAACATCGGCCTCGATCCCCGCTTCACGGGCCAGCGCGGCGCCGATCCTCTTGCGCGCTTCGTAGACGTTGAGTCCTTCAACAATACTGTCGGGCCGGGCGAAGTAGATGTACTCGAATATGCAGAACCGTTTGCTTTGCGGGGGAAGGGGATTGAGGCTGTGTACGCCGCCGGAGTCGAGCACTACCATCTCCCCCGGTTCGACATCGCGGACGAATTCAGCGCCGATGATGTCGAGGGCGCAGGTCTCCGAGGTCAGAATATGCGCGCCCTCGAGTTTACCGAGAATCAGCGGGCGCACCCCCATCGGGTCGCGTGCGCCGATGACCTTTTTGCGCGAGGCGAGGACCAGCGAGTAGGCGCCCTCGACCTGCCGCAGGGCGTCGACCAGCCGATCGACCAGCTTGGTCCCGGTGCTGGTAGCGATGAGCTGAATGAAAACTTCCGTGTCGGTGGTCGACTGGAAGAGATGGCCACGCGCCACGAGGTCCGAGCGCAAAGCCATGGCGTTGGTCAGGTTGCCATTGTTGGCCACCGCCAGACCGCCGAAGGCGAAGTCGGCGAACAGCGGCTGGATGTTGCGCATGATGGTATCGCCGGCGGTCGAATAGCGAACATGCCCGATCGCCAGATCGCCGGTCAGTTTGCCGATGACCTCCTCGGAATTGAAAATATCGCCAACGTGGCCGGGGGCGCGGTAGGTGTGAAAATGCTCGCCGTCAAAGCTGACAATGCCGGCAGCTTCCTGGCCGCGATGCTGCAAGGCGTGCAGGCCGAGGGCGGTGTGGGCGGCGGCGTCGCTGGTGCCGAAGATGCCGAAAACACCGCACTCCTCGTGCAGCTTGTCGTCGTCGAAGGGGTTGGTCGTGGGCCTTCTCTGCATGCTCATGGCGTTATTTGGTGGCGCCGGGTTTGGGTTTGCCGGTGATTTTGGGCGGGAGGTTGAGATCCTTGAACGATTTCGCGATATCCTTGCGCGTACGTTTCTTGAGGTCGTTGACGCTGACCTTGCTGCCTTCTAGAAAATTGTTGGGGACGAGGCTGCGCAACAGATCGGCGCCGTAAGCCAGGACTGGTAGGCTCTTCGCCTCGCGGATCGATTTCGGCCGCTCGTCGGGCTTGTAGGCCCAATTGACCAGCAGCAGGCCGAGGCTCAACAGCACCAGCCCGCGTGCCGCGCCGAAGACGAAGCCGAGCGAGCGGTCGAGGAGCTTGAAGTCGGTCTGATGGATTCGGCGGGTGATGAAGCCGCTGAGGACGGCGGAGGCGATCAGGACGACAAGAAATATCAGCAGCGCCGAGCCAAGGTCGGCCACCAGTGTCATCGGGATGAGATCGCGCGCCATGGGTTGGGCGAGGGGGAAGAGGTAGAGCGTGGCAAACGCCGCACCCACCCAGCCAGCTACCGACAGCAATTCGCGCACCAGTCCGCGCGAGAAGGCGAGAAGCGCTGACAGGACGATGATTGCAAAAACGCCGATATCGATCACATTCATCGCCCGCCCGCTCCTCTATTGCCAGGTCTGTTTCCAGGCCTGTTTCCGGAGCGGCGGCGAACGCTCGGTTCCGGGTCGGGTTGGGCCGTGCCTGCTTCATCAAACAATGCCACCAGGTCGCTCAAGGCAGATATCTCGTTCAGCGCCAACGACGTACTGGGCGCGCGCCTGTCCGCCTTTGCCCGCAGAGGCAAAACAGCCGAGGTAAAGCCCAACTTCGCCGCCTCCTTGAGCCGGGTTTCGGTCTGGCTGACCGTCCGGGTCTCGCCCGACAAGCCGATCTCCCCGAACACCACGGATCGTTCGGGCGCCGGCTGGTTGGCGAGCGAGGAAATCACTGCTGCCGCCGCGGCGAGGTCGGCCGCAGGCTCGGTAATCCGCAGTCCGCCTGCGACATTTAGGTACACGTCCCTTCCAGCCAGCGCAAGGCCGCACCGGGCTTCGAGAACCGCCAGAACCATGTGCAGTCGGCCGCTGTCCCAGCCGACCACCGCCCGTCTCGGCGTGGCGAAAGACGAGGGGGCGATCAGCGCTTGAAATTCGACCAGAATGGGCCGAGTTCCCTCCATACCAGCGAATACGGATGAGCCGGCGATGCCATCCCCGGACCCATCGTGCCGCCCTAGAAAAAGCGAAGAAGGATTGGGGACCTCAATTAGGCCGCCGTCGGTCATTTCGAAGACGCCGATTTCGTCGGTCGGCCCGAAACGGTTCTTGACCGCGCGCAGGATGCGGAACTGGTGCCCGCGCTCGCCTTCGAAGTAGAGCACCGTATCGACCATATGTTCGAGCACGCGGGGACCGGCGATGGTGCCTTCCTTGGTAACATGGCCGACCAGCAGTAGGATCGCCCCCCGGCGCTTGGCAACTCGGATCAGTGCTTGGGCCGAGGCGCGCACCTGGGCGACAGTACCGGGCGCGGACTCGATCGTATCGACATACATGGTCTGGATCGAATCGATGACCACCAACCGGGGGCCGTCCCTGGTCTCGATGCTGGCGGCGATATCGCGTACGTTGGTCGCCGTTGCCAGCACCACCGAACTGCCCAAAAGACCCAAGCGCCCTGCGCGCAAACGGATCTGGTCGATCGACTCCTCGCCGGAGACATAAGCCGCCGGTGCCGCGTCGGCCAGACCTGCGGCGACTTGCAGCATCAGCGTCGATTTACCGATACCGGGGTCGCCACCTACGAGGACGGTGGAGCCCGGCACCAAGCCGCCGCCGGTGACGCGGTCGAATTCGGCAATGCCGGTGACCTGTCGCGACAGCGGCTGGCTGGTGTTTTCGCCGGCTAAAGCAGTGAAAGTCAGTTTGCGGCCCTTGCCGGAACCCAGACCGCGCGGCGCTGCGTCGCTCGAGGCTTCCTCGATGATCGTATTCCACTCCCCACAATCCCCGCACCGCCCGGACCACTTGCCATGGACCGCGCCGCACGATTGACAAACGAAACGAGGGGAGGGTTTAGCCATTCAGGCGGTGCTGTTGGTGCGATTAGGAACGGAACTACCCCCGCACTTTCATCTGGATCGGACCCTCGGCGCGGCCGTGGATAAATTGCTCGACATGGGCGTTCTTGGAGTTGTCGATCTCGGCGACCGTGCCCTGCCAGATGATGCGCCCCTCGTGGAGCATGGCGATGCGGTCGGCGATCTTGCGTGCGCTCGCCATATCGTGGGTGATCGACAGAGCAGTCGCCCCCAGCTCGCGCACGCATTTGACGATCAGATCGTTGATCACGTCGCCCATGATCGGATCGAGCCCGGTGGTCGGCTCGTCGAAGAATATGACCTCGGGGTCGGCGGCGATGGCGCGCGCCAAACCGACGCGCTTTTTCATCCCGCCCGAGAGTTCGGCCGGCCAGAGATCGGCGACGTCGGGACCGAGGCCGACCTGGGCCAGCTTCTGGACAGCGACGCCGCGCGCATCCTTGCGTTCGGTGCGTTTAGTCTGGATCAGGCCGAAGGCGACGTTTTCCCATACCGGCAGGGAGTCGAACAAAGCCGCGCCCTGGAACAGCATGTCAATCTTGGCGTTGACTTGATCGCGCGCGCGCGTTCAGGCCGATAACCTCCTGGCCATCGATCTCGATACTGCCGCGATCGGGATCCATCAGGCCGAGGATGCATTTCAACAGCACCGATTTGCCGACCCCCGATCCGCCGATGATGACCACCGATTCGGCGGCCCCAACATCGAGATCGAGGCCGCGCAGCACCTTGTTGTCGCCGAAAGCAACGTGCAGGCCGAGAATGCGTATTTTTGGCGTCTCGCTCATCAGGTGCCAAAAAATAATGCAGTGATGAGGTAGTTGGAGATAAGGATCAGGATCGATGCGGAGACCACGGCGTTGGTGGTTGCCGCCCCCACCCCTTGTGCGCCGCCGCGGCTGTGATAGCCGTGGTAGCAGCCCATCAGCGAAACGATGAAGCCGAACGCCGCCGCTTTTACCAGCCCCGAAATGACGCCCGTCCATTCCAGGAACTGCCAGGTGCGCGTCAGATAATTGGCGGCATTGAAGTCGAGTTGATAGACGCTGATTATGAAGCCGCCGAATATGCCGATGATGTCGCCGACGAAAACCAGCAACGGCAGCATCATCGCGCCGGCGATCAGGCGCGGCGCTATCAGGTATTTGAAGGGATTGACCGACAGCGTCGATAAGGCATCGACCTGCTCGGTGACCCGCATGGTGCCGATTTCGGCGGCGATCGCCGCGCCGATACGCCCGGCGACCATGAGCCCGGCGAGCACCGGCGCCAACTCGCGGGTAATCGCGAAGACGACCACCGTCGCTGTTGCCGCTTCGGCGTTGACGCTCGAGAAGCTGGCGTTGGTCTGAAGCGCCAGCACCATGCCGGTGAACAGGGTTGTCATGCCGACTACCGGCAACGAGTAGTAGCCGATCTCGACCATTTGGCGCAGGACATGGCGGGTGTAGAAAGGCGGCCGAACGCAGTGCGAGGTCGCGATTACGGTGAATATGCCCAGACGCCCGGTGGCGGCGAGGAAGTTCAGGAAGACCCTGCCGATCGGCGCGAGGATCGGCATCGCTTAAGCGGCTCCGCCAAGATAGATCCGCGTGTAGCGGGCACCGAGGCTGGTCAGGATTTCGTATGCGATGGTGCCCGCATCCTGCGCGACGGCGTCGATTGGGTGGTGCTTGGATATAACCTCGACCATAGTGCCCGGCTTGGCCAATCTCGCGGGCAGGGCACTGGCGTCTAGGGTCATCAGGTCCATCGACACGCGCCCGATCACCGGCAGATTGTGCCGGCCCACCGTGCAACGCCCCCGATTGCTCAGTGAGCGTAGGTATCCGTCTGCGTAACCCACTGCAATCGTTGCTATTTTGGTTGGTTTCGTGACTGAATGCGTGGCACCGTATCCAACGCTCCTCGGGCTGTCAATCTCGCGTACCTGAAGGATCGGAGCTTGAAGACCCACCACCGGTTCCATGGGGTTGGCTTGGCCGGGAACGGGGTTGACGCCGTAGAGCGCCGATCCGGGACGCAGCAGATCAAAATGGAAGCTGCTCCCGAGGAAGATACCGGAGGAATTGGCCAAGCTCGCTTTCATCGCCGGCAATCGCGCTCGGGCTGCACCGAACCGCTCGAGTTGCCCGCTGTTGAGCGGATGATCCGGTTCGTCGGCGACCGCGAGATGGCTCATGAACCAGCGGATATCGAGTCCGGACAGGAGGCCTGGCTCGTCGGCAATGTGCCCCAGCTCCCGTTCGTCGAGCCCCAGGCGCGACATGCCGGTGTCGGTGTGCAACAAGGCCGGCAACCGGCCCGCCGTTTTTGCCGATTTCGCCCAACTCTTAACCGCCTCCAGACTATTGAGCACGGGAACTAAATCGTTTTGTATAAACGTGCTTTCGGCGCCCGGGGCGAAGCCGTTGAAGACGCAGATCGTTGCGCCAGGCAGGCGGGGCCGCAAATTCAGTGCCTCGCCGAGATGGGCGACGAAGAAAATTTTACACCCCGCGGCGGCCAGGGCCGGCGCCACATGTTTGGCCCCCAATCCGTAGGCGTCGGCCTTAACGACGGCGGCGCAGCCAGCATTCGGCGCCTTGGCCTGCAGGAGCCGGTAGTTGCGGATTACGGCGTCGAGATCGATTGTGAGCGCCGTGCCAGTGGAGTGCGCGGCCTCGGGTAGGTTGGCCGGCACGTCAGTAGGTTTGTTCGGGCAGGTGGTCGGCCCGGGCGAGGTCGCTGAACTTGGTCAACGAGGCATCGAAGGCGAGCTCGATCTTGCCGATCGGCCCGTGCCGTTGCTTGCCGATGTAGACCTCGGCCTTGCCGTGGATTTCCTCGCCCCGCTCGCGCCATTTCGCGTGAATTTCTTGATACTTGTCGTCGCTCTCGTCGGGCTTCTGCTGGGGCTCGGCACGCTCGTGATAGTACTGCTCGCGGTAGATGAACATGACGACGTCCGAATCCTGCTCGATCGAACCCGATTCGCGCAGATCGGCAAGCTGGGGCCGTTTATCGTCGCGATGTTCCACCGCGCGTGAAAGCTGCGAGAGCGCCAGGACCGGAACTTCGAGCTCCTTGGCCAGCGCCTTCAGCGCGCGGGTGATGTCGGATATCTCCTGCACCCGGTTCTCGGGCCGGACGTTGAGCGAAGCGCGCAGGAGTTGAATGTAATCGACGACGATCAGGCCGAGGGATTTCTGCTGGCGCTTGAGTCGCCGGGCGCGGGTGCGCAATGTCGAGACCGAGAGAGCTGGGGTGTCGTCGATGAACAGCGGCGTTTGGGAAATCTCCTGGCTGACCGAAGCGAAATTAACGAAGTCCTCATCCCTTATGTCGCCACGACGGATTTGATGGCTAGGTACGTGGGCCTCCTGGGACAGCAACCGCGTGGCCAGTTCCTCGGATGACATTTCGAGCGAGAAAAAGGCGACGACGTTGCGCTTCTCGCTGTCCTCCTCGCCCGCCAGCGCCGATCTTTTGGAGCGTGCCGCGTTGAAGGCGATGTTGGTCGCCAGCGCGGTTTTGCCCATCGAAGGCCGGCCGGCGAGGATTATCAGGTCCGATGGGTGCAAGCCGCCCAGTTTGCTGTCGAGATCGTGCAAGCCAGTCGATACCCCGGCGACGTGGCTGTCGCGCTTGTACGCAATCTCGGCCATTTTCACCGCCGAGGTGAGTGCACTGCTGAAGCCGATGAAGCCGCCTTCGTATTGCCCCTTGGTCGCCAGTTGGTAGAGCCCGTCTTCGGCGATCTCGATCTGGTCGAGGGCCGAGGTCTTGAGATCGACCTCGTAGGCGCGATTGACGACTTCGCCGCCGAGATCGATCAGCTCGCGCCGCAGGTGGCGGTCGTGGATGGTGCGCCCGTAATCCTCGGCGTTGATGATGGTGACGACCGAGGCGGCGAGGCGGGAGAGGTATTCGGTGCCGCCGATATCGTCGAGGCTGCCATCCTGCTCGAAGAAGTTCTTCAGGATCACCGGATCGGCGATCTGCCCGTGGTCGATCAGCCGTCCGGCGGCCTCGAAGATTTGCCCGTGGCGGGAATCGGCGAAATGCTCGGGTCGTAAAAACTCCGAAACCCTGTCGTATGATCGGTTGTTGGTGAGAATGGCGCCAAGCAATGCCATCTCGGCTTCGAAATTATGTGGCGGTGCGCGATAATCGGATTTGCCCTCTTCATTCTCGTCGTGGAGAGGGTGGATGCTGGCCGAAGGATCGGTGTTTGCCATGTCCGATAATTAGGGCCGCGACGATGCCCGGCGCAACTCAAATCGGCGATTGCATCGTAAATATCCACCCACAGCCTGTGACACGCGGGGATAAGACGAGAAGGCAATGAGATTGCTTCATCGGCTTCTGGCAAGCCGCCCGCCCGGTGTCTCCAGGGAATATACAACTGGCTATACATCATGATCGATTAGCTCGCTGCGCTCCCGTATCGGCGTGCTCGATGGCGGCGATGGTTTCGGACAGCGCCGGAGAGTAGCCACCTGGAAAGATGTACTTGCGGAGCCAGGGATTGGTCGTGCCGGGCGGCTCCATGCGACCGATCGAGTGGAGCAGGATAATCCCGGCATCGTCCAGCAGCTCGCGAACCTTATTGAAGAACTTGGCATATTGCCCGACGCCGATGTGCTCGAACATGCCGACCGAAACGATGCGGTCGTAGGCGCCTTCCTCCTCGTGATAGTCGCGCAAGTGAAATCGCACCCGGCTGTCGAGCTTGCGTTTCTGGGACCGCCGGTTAGCGATATTGTGCTGCGCGATTGACAGGGTCAGCCCGGTGATGTCGGCGCCCGTGGCCTGGGCGAGGTAGAGCGCCAATCCGCCTCAGCCCAAACCAATATCGAGCACCGTTTGCCCAGGCTTGAGCAGCAGCTTACCGGCGATGTGGCACTTCTTTTTTTCTTGCGCGACTTCCAGCGTGTCGTTGCCGCTGGCAAAGTAGGCGCAGGAATATTATCGATCTCGGTCGAGGAATAGATCGTGGAGCGTGCCGTTGAGGTCGTAGTGGCGGGCAATATTGCTGCCGGCGCGTCCTAGGAAGTTGTGCTGCTGCCTGCGCCGCGCGGCAGCGGTGAGCAAGTGTGAGACCGGGCCGCCGTGCTGGCGGTTCAGGCTGGAAACATTGTGCCCGACCAGTTCGAGGAAATCGCAAAGCGTGCCGTCCTCGAAAGTGATTGCGCCGTCCATGTACCCCTCGCCGACATAGAGGTGGGGGTTGATGAGCAGTTTCCAGTGTATCCAGCGGTCGCGCAGCCGCATGGTCGAATGCGGCCCGATACCGTTGCCTGGTGCGGTTATGTGACCGACGGCAAATTGCCCCGTGCAGCGCGGGACAGGCCGAGCGTATTTTTCAAGCTATCCCGTCGTCATGTCTGGAATTATCGAGAATGATCTCGTCCGCCGTTTGACCTCTACCAATTTTTGTCGTGCCTACGCGAATGGGCGGGCGTCAGGTCTTGGTATCTTCGTCGGCGTCTTGTCCATCTTTCCCGGCGGTCTCGGTTTCCTCGACAGCGCTCTGTGGTTCGGGTGCGCTCTCGGTCTCGGCTGTCTTGTCGGCCGCTTCCTCGGCCGGCACTGCTTCGAAAACGGCGGCCGCCGCGGCGGCGGCATCCGATTCTTCATCGCCGATCATGACCCCGCGCAAGACCTGGGCCTCGGCTTCCTCCTCGCTCAAAGCGACGTTGATCGTCACCATCACCGTGAGTTCGGGATGTGGCGCAATCGCCGCCTCGTGCAGGCCGAGTTCCTTGATCGGCCGGTCGATCTCGACCTGCTGGCGGGTCACCGCAAAGCCCTTTTTGGTTGCGGCGGCGGCAATGTCGCGAGCGGAAACCGACCCATAGAGGTGGCCGCTCTCGCCGGCTTGGCGGATGAGGGTGAAGCTCTGGCCATTGAGCCCGGCGGCAGTCTGCTCGGCCTCGCTGCGCTTGCCCAAATTGGCATTTTCGATGCTCGCCTTTTCGCGCTCGAAATATTCCTTGTTTTCGTCGGTTGCGCGCAGCGCCTTCCTCTGCGGCAGAAGGTAGTTTCGCGCATAGCCCGGCTTGACGGCGACGACATCGCCAAGCTCTCCGAGTTTGGCGATCCGTTCGAGGAGAATGACGTCCATAATCAGGCCCCCACTACGACTTTACGATGAATGGCAAGAGGGCCAGCATCCGTGCCCGCTTGATTGCCCGTGTCAACTCGCGCTGTTTCTTGGCCGAAACGGCGGTGATACGCGAGGGGACGATCTTGCCACGCTCGGAAATAAAACGCCTCAAAAGTTTCACGTCCTTGTAGTCGATCTTTGGGGCCTTGGGGCCGGAGAAGGGGCAGCTCTTGCGCCGCCGGAAAAAAGGCCGCCGGCCGCCGCGCTGACCGCCACGTTGACCGCCACCACCAGGACCGCCTGGTCCGCCGCTTCCGCCGCCTGGTCCGGGTCGACCGTTGCTCATGCCTTTTCTCCCTTCTTCTTCGTCACCGTCGCCTTCTTTACCGCCACGGGCTCCTTCTCTTCTGTAGCCGGCGCGGCCTTCTTGGCGGGTGCAGCCTTCTTAGTCGGGACATCTTTGTTAGCCGTTTTATCGTCCTTATCGTCGGCCGTCGATTTCGCCGATTTTGCCGGTTTGGCGTCGTCCTTCTTGGCGACGTCCCGCTTCTTGGGTGAAGTTGCGTTATCTGTCTTGGGTTTGGCCTTCTTGGCAGCGCTCTTTGGCGCATCTTCGTCTGCGGCTTCGGATTTAGGCTTCTTCGCCTCGGTCGACTCGGCTGCTCTCGTTTCAGCTTGCTTATCCGCCTCCGTTTTATCGGGATCGGCTGCTTTTGTTTTGGTCGGCGTGGCCGCGACCGGCGGGGCTTTATCGGGCTGCTTGTCGCCGTCTCCCGGGCGCTCCTCGAAACGCCTACCGCGCTCACCGCGATCACTGCGGCCCCTTCCCTGCATCACGACTGAGGGTTCGGGGTCCAGCTCGTCGACCCGCAGGGTCATGTAGCGCAGGATGTCTTCGCTGAGCTTCATGTTCCGCTCATATTCATGCACTGCGTCACTGGGCGAATCGATATTGAAGAGCACGTAGTGGCCCTTGCGGTTTTTCTTGATTTTGTAGGCGAGGCTGCGTAGTCCCCAATTCTCGCGTTTGGGAACCTGACCGCCGCCGTCTTCGATGATTTTCTGGAAACTGTCGGCGAGCGCATCGACTTGGCTCGACGATATGTCCTGACGCGCGATAAACACGCTTTCGTAAAGCGCCATGTCTTGATAACTCCCTCTGGCTGTTGATGGCCCGGCGCCTCCGGGAGGGTCCCGTCAGTGGCTGCCCGAGCCTAGCCGATCCACTTGGTCGTGCGACCGCAGGTATCGGCAAGGAGTGCTGTATCAGCGGGGGACTATATAGGAGGTGATCCCGGCCGGAGCAAGGAACCGATTCCACGTCCCGTTATCATCACCCAGCGCGAACCATATCTCGACATTGGACCCATACGCACCCTATGTTCGCAACTGGCGCAGGCGAATGTGCCCGCGTGGGGGCAAAGCGGAGGCAATCAGGCCATGTTCAAGCAAATCATCGTTGCAAGTTTCGTGGTTCTCGGACTCACCTCACAGGCCCTCGCTGGATCCTGTCCGGTGCTAAGCAAGCAAGTTACGGCGGGTCTAGCGAAAATGTCTATGCCGGCGGCTAAAAAGACGGAAATCACGAAGTTACAAAACAAAGGCGACATGGAACACCGGACTGGCAAACACGCCCAATCCGCCGCCACATTGAAAAAAGCCCTAGCAATGATGGGCATGTAATCTTATCTCGGCGGGTCTGGGTATGTTGTCCCAGCCCCGCCAAACCGGGGCGGTCGGCGTTCGTACCGGCAAAAGCCATGACTTTCGGAGACTTCAGGCATGTCGCGCGCGTTCGTATTTCCCGGCCAGGGCAGCCAGGCCGTCGGTATGGGGCTGCCTCTCGCCGAGGCATTCGCCGCTGCCCGCGAGGTTTTCGAGGAGGTCGACGACGCCCTTGACCTAAAGCTCTCGAAGCTGATGTTTGAGGGACCGGCTGACGAACTCACTCTGACCGAGAACGCACAACCGGCGTTAATGGCGGCTAGCTTGGCCGTCCTGCGCGTGTTGGAACGCGAGGGCGGGATTGAACTCCCCAAGGCCGCGAGCCACGTTGCCGGCCATTCGCTTGGCGAATATTCTGCGCTTGCTGCGG
Source organism: Alphaproteobacteria bacterium (assembly GCA_027295145.1). Classification (GTDB taxonomy): domain Bacteria; phylum Pseudomonadota; class Alphaproteobacteria; order JAPULJ01; family JAPULJ01; genus JAPULJ01. Next base: position 19,475 of record JAPULJ010000135.1, read on the forward strand.
TTCGCTCGCTGACCCTTGCCGATGCAGCACGGCTCTTGAGACTTCGTGGACTATCTATGCAGGCTGCGGTTCCGGTCGGCGCCGGGGCGATGGCGGCGCTGATTGGCGTTGATTTCGACGAAGCGGTAAAGATTGCCGAAGATGCTGCCGGGGACGAAGTTTGCGCCGTTGCCAACGACAATGGGGGCAGACAGTGTGTCCTCAGTGGCGATAAGGCGGCGGTCGAGCGCGCCACTGCCCTGGCTGAGGAGCGGGGGGTGAAACGCGCCATCATGCTGCAGGTCAGCGCGCCCTTTCACTGCGAGTTGATGGCGCCGGCGGCCGAAGCGATGGGGGTGGTTTTAGGCGATGCAGATCTCCGTCCGCCACGCATTCCGATTGTCGCCAACGTTACTGCCAAGGCAGTGTCCGATCCCGATACCATCCGCCGGCTTCTTGTCGAGCAGGTAACCTCAATGGTGCGCTGGCGTGAAAGTATCCAGTTTCTGGCCGGCCAGGGGATCGATACGATCGTCGAGCTTGGTACCGGCAGGGTGCTGTCGGGCCTTGCCCGCCGCATCGAGAAATCCCTGAAGACCCACCACGCCGAAACGCCGGAGGATATCGAGGCGTTGCTGAAAGTGCTCTAAGGAGGCGCGATTTGGGGTGTCGGGACCGGCCTCTTGGGCGCTTGCAAGTGCGCCGTCGAACGCCCATCATGACGCCGCTCCGGGGGCCCGGATTGCAACGCTGGCCAAGGCGCGCGGAGTGTGATACGTAGCGCCGCCAACTGAGGCAGGACCGCCCATTAGATTAGCTTGCATCGATACAACTCTTATCAGAACGCTTCGAGGAAATCGAAAAATGAGTGATGTTGCCGAGCGCGTGAAAAAAATCGTCATCGAGCATCTGGGCGTCGAGGAAGCAAAGGTCGCCGATGGCGCGAATTTCATTGAAGATCTAGGTGCCGACAGCCTCGAGACGGTCGAACTGGTGATGGCATTTGAGGAGGAATTCGGCTGCGAAATCCCGGACGATGCTGCTGAAAAGATCGTCACCGTAAAGGACGCCATCGAGTTTATCAGCAAGATAACCGCCTGAAGACGGGCGTCGCAGCTGTGCGGCGGTCTTCACACTTGCGTCCCTCAACGCATACCCAAGATGAAGTTGGATGAGACGGGTTGTTGTTACCGGCATGGGGATGGTGACGCCGCTTGGCGTCGGAGTAGAGCCTGTCTGGAAGCGTTTGATCGCCGGCCATTCCGGCATTACCGGGATCCAATCCATAGATGTTTCCGACCTGCCGGCAAAGATCGCCGGCTTGGTGCCGCTTGGCGAAACCGCGGACGGGCGTTTCAACGCCGGCGATTGGATGGCGGCCAAAGACCGGCGCAAAGTCGATCCCTTTATCGTATTTGCGATGGCGGCTGCGGTCGGGGCAGTCGAGGATGCTGGCTGGCAGCCCAAGGACGAAGAGGAGCGCGAGCGCACCGGCGTTATTATTGGCTCGGGGATCGGCGGGCTGCAGGCTGTTTATGATACTTCAATTATCTTGCACGAGCGCGGTCCGCGGCGGATCAGCCCGTTCTTCATCCCCTCGGCCCTCATAAATCTGGCTTCCGGTCAGGTCTCGATCCGCTACGGGTTCAAGGGGCCGAACCACGCCGTCGTCACCGCCTGTTCGACCGGCGCGCACGCGATCGGCGACGCCAGCCGGATGATCGGCTATGGCGACGCCGATGTCATGCTAGCGGGCGGCGCCGAGGCGCCTGTCTTCCGTCTGGGACTCGCCGGTTTCGCGGCCTCGCGGGCGCTCTCGACGGGCTTCAACGATACGCCCGAGCGCGCCTCGCGGCCCTGGGATCAAGATCGCGACGGCTTCGTTATGGGCGAGGGCGCCGGCGTCGTGGTGCTCGAGGAACTGGAGCATGCCAAGAAACGCGGGGCCAAAATCTACGCCGAAGTTATCGGCTATGGCATGTCGGGCGACGCCCACCACATCACTGCCCCGTCGCCGGACGGAAACGGCGGCTATCGTGCCATGCAGGCGGCCCTAAAGTCGGCCAAGCTCGAGCCCGAGGATATCGGTTATATCAATGCCCATGGCACCTCGACCCCGTTGGGCGACGCCATCGAAGTCGGCGCCGTCAAACGGCTGTTCGGCGAGCATGCCTACAAACTTTCGATGTCCTCGACCAAGTCCGCGATCGGTCACATGCTAGGCGCGGCGGGCAGCGTCGAATCGATATTCACTATCATGGCGCTGAATTCGGGCGTGCTCCCGCCGACCCTCAATCTCGACAACCCCTCTGATGACTGTGATATCGATCTTGTGCCAAAAAATGCCAAGGAACGATCTGTCAAATATGCGCTTTCCAACTCGTTCGGATTTGGCGGGACCAACGCAAGCCTGATTTTCAAGGGCGCGCCCTAATCATATGAGACGCCTTGCCGCGGCGATCTTAGGCTTGGCCCTCGGCCTTGTCCTGATGGCTGGGGCGGCGGTCTGGTGGGGCACCCAGCGCTATGCCGCCCCGGGGCCGCTGGCCAAGCCGACGACCGTGGTGATCCCCAAGGGCGCCGGCCGAGATGCAATCCTGCGCCGCCTGCTGGCGGCCCGCATCATCGAAGATCCGGTGCTGTTCCGCATCGCCCTTCGGCTGACCGGGACCGCCGCCAAGCTCAAGGCGGGGGAGTACAGGTTCGCCGCGCGGATTAGTATCGCACGGGTGATCGAGCGGATGGTCGCCGGCAAAACTGTCCTGCGCCAATTCATCGCTTTGGAGGGCAAGACGACTTTTGAAATTCTCGAACGCTTGCGCGCCACCGAAGGGCTAAAAGCAGAGATCACCGAAAAGGCAGGCGAGGGCGCGCTGTTGCCCGAAACCTACAGCTTCGTCCTTGGCGATAAGCGCGATGCGCTGGTTGCGCGTATGCGCGAGGCGATGACCAAAACCCTCGATGCGCTGTGGCAGAAACGCGCGCCTGGCCTGCCGTTCAAATCCAAGCAGGAGGCGCTGATCCTGGCCTCGATTGTCGAGAAAGAGACAGGGGTCGCCGCCGAACGGGGAAGGGTCGCCGCGGTATTCGTCAACCGTCTACGAAAGAAGATGCGCTTGCAAACCGATCCCACGGTGATCTACGGCATCACCAAGGGCAAGGGGCCGCTTGGCCGGCCCCTGCGCAAGCGCGACCTCGCGACCAAGACCGCCTACAACACCTACCTGATCGACGGTCTGCCACCGGGACCTATTGCCAATCCCGGCCGCGCCGCAATCGCCGCCACGCTCAATCCCCAAAAGACCGACGAGCTCTACTTCGTCGCCGACGGCACCGGCGGCCACGTCTTCGCCAAGACCCTGGCCGAGCACAACCGCAATGTCAGACGCTGGCGCAAGATCGAACGCAAAATTCGCCAAGATAAAAAAATGAAGAAGAACGACAATTAGCTTATGAGTCCCTTTAATAACTGTCTCTAAAGGGGGCACGTAACTTAACTGTTGGGGGCGAGCACGCAGGGCCGTCTATTTCGGGCCGTTCTCCTGCGCGTCCTTCTTCGGCAAACGCCGCAGCAATGGATCGATGAGCCCCGGCGGCAAGCTCGCGAACAGCCAAGCCAGAAAATACATCCGCCAGGGGAAGGCGATGCGGGCGCGGTTGCGGGCGAGCCCGCGCCTGATGATGCGGGCAGCGCGCGGACTGTTCATCAGCAGCGGCATGGAGAACTTGTTCTTCTCGGTCATCCGGCTGCGCACGTAGCCGGGACAGATCACGGTGACCCCGATCCCCAGGTGATGCAGCTCGCCCCGCAGAGCTTCGCCGTGAATTTTTACCGCTGCCTTGCTGGCGCAATAGGCGGGAGCGCCGGGAAACCCGCGGAAGCCGGCGAGCGAGGACATCACTGCGATCTGCCCGCGCTGACCGTCCTTGGTGTCGGTTTGCGCCAGCATCACTTCGATGGTGGGATAGAGGGTGTTGAGCACACCGCCAAGATTGACCGAGAAGACATGTCGCGCCTGCTCTTCGCTTTCACCGCCGCCGCCGGTGCCGGCGGAAATCCCGGCGTTGGCGATCACCAGATCGAGCGGGCGCCTGGCCGCCAGGCCGGTAATCCAAAACTCCATCGCATTGGCGTCGGTTACGTCGAGCACTCTGGTTTCGACATCAGCGCCCTTGGCCTTGCATCGCTGGCCGACCCTATCGAGGCGCGCGCTGTCGCGGCCGCTGAGCGCCAGGAATACGCCGCGGTCAGCATATTCCAGCGCCAGCGCTTCGCCGATGCCGCTTGAAGCACCGGTTATCAAAACTACCCGTGGGTTGCGCATGCCGTTCCGGCTCCCCTCGAATCCTGTTCATGCCTCCGCGCCGGGTATATAGAATGTTGCGCCTATCGGGGCCAGCGGCGATCCGTCAAACGAGGATATAGAGTGGTAATTAGCAGCATGACCGGCTTTGCCCGTACCGAAGGCGGGCGCGGCGCGGCGGACTGGGTCTGGGAGGTGCGCAGCGTCAACAGCCGCGGCCTCGATGTACGTTGCCGCTTGCCACAAGGATTGGACCGCCTGGAAAGTCCCGCACGCAAAGCCGCCGGCGACCGTTTCAAGCGCGGTGCGGTTTCCATGAACCTCACCATTTTGCGCGCCGCCGGTGAGGGCCGGCTGCGGGTAAATCGCGCCTTGCTCAAGGAACTGCAGCAGATCAAGGCCGAGCTCGGCGATGCCGTCGATCCCGCCGCGCCGCGCCTAGAGGGTCTGCTCGGTGTCCGTGGGCTCATCGAACAGGTAAGCGAGGAGACCAGCAACGAGGAGGATGAAGCGCGTGATGGGGCGATCCTCGATTGCCTCGATGAAGCGCTTACGGCGTTGGCGGCGATGCGCGCCGAGGAAGGCGGGCGTTTACGCAATATCGTTCAAAAACACTTGAAGGAAATCTCCAAATTGGCGACGGCGGCTGGCGAGAACGCCTCGCTGCAGCCGGCGGCGCTCAAGGCTCGCCTCACCGAGCAGGTCCGCGCGCTGCTTGATATTGATCGATCACTACCTGAAGAACGGCTGGCTCAGGAGGCGGCGATCCTCGCCACAAAAGCCGATATCGCCGAGGAGCTCGACCGGCTACACGCCCATATCGAGGCTGCCTCGGAACTACTCGATGCTGGTGAGCCGGTCGGCCGGCGCCTAGATTTCCTGTGCCAAGAGCTCAACCGCGAGGCCAATACCGTGTGCTCTAAGTCGCCCGATCTCGATCTGACCCGCATCGGCCTCGATCTCAAGGCAGCGATCGAACGCCTGCGCGAGCAGATCCAGAACATCGAGTGAGCGCACGAGCGATGACCCCGCCCACGATCGCCCGCCGCGGCCTGATGCTCGTCCTGTCCTCGCCTTCGGGCGCCGGCAAGACCTCGATTGCCCGGGCTTTGCTGGGTGAGGATGACGGCATCGCCATGTCGATTTCCGTGACGACACGCCCAATCCGCAACGGCGAGGAAGAGGGTAAGGATTATTTTTTTGTCGACGCCGAGAAGTTCACGGCGATGGCCAAGGCCGGCGAATTGCTCGAGCACGCGGAAGTTTTCGGCCACCGCTATGGCACCCCGCGCGCACCGGTTGAGGCGGCGCTGGCAAGGGGACGCGACGTGCTCTTCGACATCGACTGGCAAGGCACCCAGCAACTCCATGCTGCCGCCCGCGACGACCTCGTCAGCGTCTTCGTCCTGCCGCCCACGATGGTGGAACTGGAGCGCCGCCTGCGCGCCCGAAAACGAGATCCCGAGAAGGTCGTTCACGAACGCATGGCCCGCGCCGCCGACGAGCTCAGCCACTGGGCCGAATACAACTACGCTTTCATCAACGAAGACCTCGTGCGCAGCGTCGCTCGAGTCCTCACGATCCTGCGCGCAGAGCGCCTAAAACGCGACCGTCAGCCGGGTCTGGCTGATTTCGTGAACAATTTGCGGGAGGGGTAGGGGGCGCATGCCGCTGGTTTAAAGCCCCCGCGCCAAAGCGCAGAACGCCTCGACCGGCAGATCCTCGGCCCGGGCGGTGGGTTCGACCCCGGCTTCAGCAAGCAGTGCGCCAACATCGACTCCCAGCGTCTTGAGGCTCGAGCGAACCATCTTGCGGCGCTGGCCGAAGGCGGCGGCGGTGATGCGTTCCAGGGCGGCGCGCTCGGCTGCGGCCAGTGGCTGGGGGCGGGGGACGAGTTCGACCACCGATGAAGCGACCTTGGGCGGCGGCACGAAGGCCGAGGCGGGCAGATTGAAGGCCCGACGCACCTCGCACAGCCACTGGACCATCACCGCCAGGCGGCCATAGGCCTTGCTGCCGGGCGCGGCGATCAGCCGCTCGGCGACTTCCTTCTGGAACATCAGGGTCAAGGATTCGAGCCGGTCGGCGATGCCGAGCCACTTAAGCAAGAGCACGGTGCCGATATTGTAGGGCAGGTTGGCGACGATCTTGATCGGCAGGCCGGGGGCGTGTTCGGCCGCCAGGGCGCATTCGTCGACTTCCAGCGCGTCGCCCTCGATCACCACCAACCGGCCCTCGGCGGCTTCGAGGAGTCCGTCCAGCGCGGCGATGCAGCGCGGATCGCGCTCTATGGCAATAACCCGGGCCGCGCCGTTAGCGAGCAGCGAGCGGGTCAACCCCCCCGGACCTGGACCGACCTCGATCACGAGGTGATCCTGCAGGGGTTTCGCAATTCGTGCGATACGATCGGTCAGGTTGAGGTCGAGGAGAAAGTGCTGGCCTAGCCGCGCCCGCGCCGAAAGCCTGTAGCGCGCGATGACCTCTCGCAACTTGGGCAACTCCTCGATGTTCGTCATGTTGGTTTATCTCAAGCGACCCGCGTTGCAGCACCCGCGTGTTGGCGGTTCCGCACCATTTCGCCAGCCATCTGCATCGCTGCGATCAAACTCGACGGATCGGCCTTTCCGGTCCCAGCGATGTTGAGCGCGGTGCCGTGGTCGGGCGAAGTCCGCACGAAGGGCAGGCCCAAGGTGATGTTGACCCCGTGCGCGAAATCCAGGGTCTTGAGCGGGATCAGCGCTTGGTCGTGATACATGCAGAGCGCGGCATCGAAACGCTCGCGCGCTGCTTTGTGGAACAGCGTGTCTGCCGGGGCGGGACCGAATACCTCGATCCCTTTCGAGTGCAACTCGGCGACAGCAGGAGCGATGATGGCTGCTTCCTCGCGTCCCAGGGTCCCGGATTCGCCGGCATGCGGGTTGAGTGCAGCGACCGCAAGACGCGGATTGGGAGTTGCAAAATCGGACTCAAGCGCCCGCGCCGTGGCAAGACCGGCCGCGACAATCGCCGCGATCGATAAATGCATTGAAACCTCGGAGAGAGGGAGGTGCACTGTCACCGGAACCACCCGTAGGCCGGGCACCGCCAGCATCATGGTCGGCTTCGCCCCGGCGAGGGCGCCGAGAAACTCGGTGTGGCCGGGATGAGGGAAGCCCGTCTCTGTCAGCGTTGCCTTATGGATCGGGTTGGTGACCATCGCCGCGGCGTCGCCCGAACGGCAAAACTCTACCGCCAACTCGATCGCGGCGATCACCGCTGGCGCATTCCGCGCCTCCGGTACGCCATCGCAGATGGGGGCGGGCAGGGGCCGCGACAGCACCGGAAGTGCGTTAGAGTAGGCGCGCACAGCGTCCAAGGGCGCCTCGATCGCAGAGATGGGTACGGCAAGTCCAAGCCGGCCGGCAAGTTCTTCGAGTCGCGTCGGGTCGTCAATTGTGAAGAAACAATCGCTCTCGGGTTTGCGATCGAGCCAGGCTTTCAAGGCGATTTCGCCGCCGATCCCAGCCGGCTCGCCCATCGTTAGCGCGATTGGGTTCAGCGTGATTGCCGGCGAATTTGCCGGGTTCATACCCGCAAATCGAGATAGGCGGATCGGCGGAGGTTTCGCAAGTAGCGCCGAGTCAGGATGTTGAGCCGACGCACGCCTATTTGGGTCCGCACTTCACTAGGTTTCGGCAGATTGGCATCGCCTATGCGCTTGCAGACCATCAGAATGACAATCCCGTTCTTGCTTTCGATCGGGGCGCTGGCCTTGCCGATCTCCAGCGAGCGTGCTGGCTTCTGCAGCGGCGCTGATAGACTCACCACCTTGACGTTTTTCAGCCGGGCCGCACCGGTGGCGCCAATCTCCTTGCTCAGCTTTTCCATATCGGCACAACTCGACGCTGTTTCGCTGATCGTCTTGGCCAGCGATCGCTGGATATTCTTGTCGACCTCGCTGGCTTTGGGCGGGAAGCGCAAGGTGACTTGGGTCAGCGAGACGACCACGCTCGCGGGATTGGCCGCAGCAATCACTTTGCGGTCACGCAGGGCGATAATGTAGTATCCTTCGACAGTTCGGATTGGCCCCGCGACCTGCCCGGTTTTCATCTGGCTCAACCGGACATCGAGTTTCTTGGGCAGCGAGCCAAGCTCGATCCATCCAAGATCGCCGCCCACCGAAGCCGTCGCACTCTGTGAGAACTGGCGCGCGATCTGGGTAAACGAGCTGCCTATCTTGATCTGTTCGAACAACCGCTGCGCTGCCTTAAGGACTTGATTGTCCTGATCGGGCGTGTCGACCGCGAGGAAGATCTCATACACACGGTAGCGCGTCCGCCCCCGGGCCGACCGCGCGCGTTCGATGAATGCGAGGACTTCCTCATTGCTGATGCGAATCCGTGGCCTGATCTTGCGGACTACAACCTTGCTCCATGCCAACGCCGAAGTAATCTGCTCGATCATGGTTGAGGCATCGGTGCCTTGGCGCGCCATGACGGACATCAGCTTGCCTTGCGGGATGTTGTTGGCTTTCTCGATGCGCCTGAGAGCGGCCTGGATTTCTTTGTTTGAAACCTTCAGCCCGAGCCGCTTGGCCTCCTGAAGCTTGAGGCGCTCTTCGATAAGGGAGCGCAATATTTGCGGGGCGAGGCGTTTGCGTACATCTGGACGGTTGGGCAGCCGAGAGGTGACAATGACGAAGTTGAGGCGAATCACCAAATCTCGGACGGTGATGACTTCGTTGTTCACAACCGCTGCGATGCGCATCTGGTTCTGATCGACACTGGACTTGCCTGATTTGGCCGTTTTGCCGCGAGTCGTCGCGCGCTGAGCCAGCTGCAGATGTTGGCGCATCGAGCCATCGACCGGCTCGGAGCGCGCGGGTAGCGCTGCCGCCGCCAGCAGCATCACGATCACTGTGAATGAAGAAATCTTCAATGCCGATCCGTCCGGTTCTGCTGGACCAAATTTGCACGGCATTTATATCCGCGCGGACGGCAAAAAAGCAATCCATCAGAGCGGCTTGGTATTACTGATTGGTGGAGACCTCACCGAGATGCTTGAAGACAACGCGAAGGAAGAATCTGTTGTCGGCGTTGGCATCGCGGTCGTTGGTGTAATTGCGGCTGTACTGGAAATCAATCGTGCAACACTCGTTCTTGAACAATACCCCCACGCCCCATGACAGAGGACCGCCCG
>JAPULJ010000136.1 GCA_027295145.1 Alphaproteobacteria bacterium
GTTCGCGAGCCAGGCCGCCTACGCGGTGACCCTCGCCGGGGTGCTCTGGGGCATGGCGCTATTCGGCGAGCGCCACTCGCCGTGGATCTGGCTGTCGCTGGCGCTGATGCTGGCCGGCCTGGCCCTGGTCACGCCGCGCAAACGGGAGCGGGCCCCAACGCCGGATCGAGCCGCGGACCCATAGCGAGTGGCCAGTCCCATTTGGGCCCGGCACCGGACCGACACCGGCGGCGTCCAAGACGGCCGGTTTTGCCGAGTAGGCCCGGGGAATTTCACCCCGAGCCCGTCACAAAACCGGACGTGATACTCTCGCATCATCCGGCTCGTGCAATCGCACGAAGGCTGCCGCCTTCCGCTGAACAGGCGGGCTCCTCCCGGCATAACCGGTTGGCCCAGGTTCAACGGCGATGACCTGCCCGCTTCGCTCCAGCCCCATTACAGCGCCTTCATCACGACTACGGGGCAGTCCGCCCCTCTCCGGCGCAGCGGTACTTTCGGCCTCGCGGCGGTCGCCGCTCGCGCCTTTTCCCTTGGCATCGCCGGCCGGGTTCTCACGTTCCGTACAACAGCCTGGTTGAGCTTCGCGCCGCCGACATGCCGGATGCCGCTCGGGCAGCCTTCAGGCAGCCCCCGAACTCCTCCCGGAGGAAGGGCCACCCCCCGGTTCTGACATCGTCTAATCCGCTTTCGACACTTCAGCGGTGGTTCGCTTGCGCTCGCCTCTCTCAACTCTTTTCCTAGATCGTAATCATCGGCGACCGGGCAAACCAGCCCTGGAAGCCTAGGCGCAAGGCTGGCCCGTCAATGGCATGTTGCAAGAATCCGTTTGAGATCCTTCGCCAGTATTCGTCTGGACACCGGGTGCAACGCTGTCTCGCTGAGGCCGCCCGATGCAATTCGGATTTGGTCTCCGACAATGCCAAGCGTCGGCGTATTGGAGCCGGGCGCAAACGACACGATTTTGATTACGCCGTGCGGCACCCGCGGCTCGAGCCGGCGGATATCGAACTCTCGAAGCGCGTTCGGCCCGATTTTGTCGCGCACGCACTGAAGCGGTTGGCCAAGGTGGTCGAATAGCGAGATAACCAATTCCAGCGGCGCGGCCGTCGGGTTGAGCACCTTGATCAGCGTGCGGCTATCGTGGCGCAGGTCGTAGCTACCGATCAGATAGGCCGCCGCATCGCCTTCGCAAGCGTCACAACCGCCACCGCCGTCACCGGGCCCGTCGCCCGGATCGATCAGCGGCGGTTCCGGCCGTTGCAGTGTAACATAGCGCAGCACCAGCCGCGGCGCGAGTTCGCCGCGTTCGTTGCGGCCGACCGAGCGGAACAGCACTTTGTAGACGCCCTGGATGCCGGTTTCGGCGAAATAGTTCGCCCATGCCGCATCGCCTGCCGCGCCGTCGCGGTGCAGACCGTCATCGTGCAGGGTGACGGTACGCACCGATAGGTCGGGCCGGGTGATGGTGACGGTCACCGTGCCGTCGGGCGCCGGCCAGCCGCGATCGGTGAGCGCGGCATCGAGTCTGATTTCAGCGCCCGGCAGATAATTGTTGGGCGTGATCCCGGCTTCGAGGTGATAGTCCGACGACACTGCGCCGGCGAAACCGATCGGCACCCTGCCTTGAGCCGGGTGCATGACCCCGCCGTAGCCGAACCGCGACGCGGCGGCAAGCTTCTTGCCGACTGCCGGATTCCAACTGCCGCGTGGCACCAGCTCAACTGTCCAGTCGCCAACATAGGTGCTCGCCTGCGACTGATCGGGGAACACGATTCGGAAAATGCGGTAGGTGTTGCGCGTCCGCTCGTGGATCGGAATGCCACCGACCGTCGAGCCGGCGCTAAGAATGACGCCGTTCGGCGCAATGAAGCGGAGCGAGTACAGCGAGCGCATCTGCGGATCGTCGAGCACCACGAACGTTGCGTTGCGATCGGACGAAATCACCCGCGCCCGGTCCACCACGACAGGCGTCAACGACGTTAGATTGATCACGTGGGTCGGGTCGGTGACCATATCCATGTTGGTGGCGCTGGCGAAGATCTTGAAATAGAACGTCTCCAGATCGAACAGCGTTTCGTCGCGCTGGGCATTCACCACCTGGTGGTAGCCTTCGGGGCCCATGTTGGTGATGTTTTGCAGCTTGGTCGGCTCGATATCGAAGCCGAGCCCAACGCTGTACATCTGGATGTGCGGATCGTTGGCTTGAATGTCCGCGATGGCGTCGGCGATCGACGGGTCTTCGTTCTCCTTGCCGTCGGTCAGCACCACCATCACGCTGCCGCGGTCGGCGAACGGTCCACCGACCTCGGCCGCGCCGGTTAGCATGGCGCCGCCGATGCCGGTACGGCCGTCGGGCTTTAGCCGGCTGAGATCGATAATCGCTGCGCCGCTCAGTTCGCTCACTTCGATGGCATTTTGGACCCCGCCGCTGATCGTCGTCATCGGCATATAGACCGAGTTGTTTTTGTTGTATTTGACGAATCCGAGCTGATCGCCGGCGCCGGGGCGCAACAAGTCGGTGTAGAGCATCACCGCGTTGCGCATTGCCTCGATCTTGGTGCGGTCGCCGGCCAGTTCGTCCATGCTGCCGCTGCGGTCGAGCACCAGCAGCGTGTCGATCGGCCGCGGCAAAATGCCCTCGCCGGTCAGCAAGACGGTCGTCGCCGGTGCCGCCGCGTCGCCGTTCACCACCTCGAGCTCGATGGTATGCATGCCGACCGCCTGCGGCTCGTAGACCTGCCGCAACACCACCGGCGGGTCGCCGGGCGCGATGGTGACAGTTGCCAGTTCGTTGACCTCGTCCCAATGCGCGAGGTTCGGATCGCCGCTCGGCGTCGTGCGGGTGACCGAAACCGTCAGGTTGGCATTGCCGTCATTGTGCAGCGCCAGCGCCTTGGCGAACGAAAAGCCCATCTCGACCTCGCCATAATCGATCAGCGCGGTCTCGATGCGCAGCATCGGCGTCGCCACCGAATCGCAGAGGTCGAGCATGGCGTTCACATGGCTCGACGTTTGCGAACTACCGGGCGCACCAACCGGCATCGTTCTTGCCACCGCCAATCGCAGTATCGTGCCGCAATAGCCGGCGAGCGCGTTCGAGAGTTGCGGAAAGCGTCCGCCCCGGAGGTTCGGCCCGGCGCCCGTCTGATTGTGGCACCCCGTGCATTCGCCGATGCCAGCGATCGCCGGAACCGCGACCGAAGGCCCGGCATTTTGCGGCCAATCCGGGTGCACCAGCGGATCGTACCAGTTGTCCGCCTGCAAGATGACGTCGCCAAGCGAGCCCTGACTCAGCGCCGTGGACGGATGCATCACGTACGGGTTCTCGCCGGCATGGCAGCTAGTACAGACGCCGCCGGCGGTCTGGCCGAACTCGTCGGTCTTCGCGAGCTCCGCGCCGCCGCCAAACGCGCTGAGCGGCTTGCTCTCGCTGGCGCCGATCGTGAAAGTCTGATTGTTCATCTGGTTATCCCAGAAGCAGGCTTTACTGGTTTGCTTGCCGAGACAAATAATGCCGAGCAATGCGATGTCCCCAGACCCGTTTCCCATGAATCGCGGCAGCGCAATGCAAGTGCCCTCGAGGCCGGTACTTTTGTATTTGTAGACTCGCGCCTCCGCGCCACCCGATATGAACTCTTGCGCGTCGGTCAGATTGCCAACATGGCTCCATTGGGAGCTTCCCCAATTCGGGGGAATCGGCACGCCGTTAGCCGCACACTCGTCGATATAGGCTTGGCCCGCATTGAAGGTTGAAAACAGGACCGTTGAGCCAGATGCCTGTGGCTCCGGTATCGCATCAATCATATCCTCGAGCGCTCTGGGCAGGGCGCTCGGCGACTCGGCCGGAAAAAGCACTTCATCGATCAGACGGTTGAGCGCACCAGCATGTATCGGTATCTTGTTACCGGCCTCAGTTCGACCGGCTAGAAACCGCAACAAGCGGGCGTTGGCCCTGAACTGATAATACTGCAAATCACGGTCTGTGGCCGCGGAGGCCTTGGCCGCGCCATAAGCGGCTTCGCGATATTGTTCGAAGCCCTCCTGCGTCTTGGGGTCGACGCGACCGAGCAGTGCCTCGATATACGCCGCCTGGGTTTCAGCCAGAAATTCAGGCGTCGGTTTGATTTCCTTGCCGTCATGGCCAAAGATCGCGCCGTGGCCGGTATACGCAATCGGATCCTGGAACGACCCGTTCTGAGCTTGTGCGTCACCAACTGTCGAAATTAGCGAGATAATAAACAGAAGAAGCAGCGCCGGAAGACATTTCATTTTGGCCTCCATCATTTGATGATCACCAAATTATGCGCAGCGTGCGTCGGCGCCTGAAGCTGCGATCGAGCACGAATATGCATTCAACTAGTGCGAGATCACCTTAACATAATTACTTCAAATCCGAAAACGGTTTTGTTCGATTGCCACCGCGGCCTGACACCCCCACGTTCATGAACGATTACGACCGCTAATGATGCAGTGGACGGCTCCCACCCGCCGGCATTTATACCAAGGAGCGTTGATAATGACCCATAGAGACGGCTTCCCAAGGCTGTCGGTGAGGAGCGCGTGGCGTGGGGGTGGGGGGCGGTGGGGGGGATTGGGGCGCCGGGGGCGCGGTGCAAAAGCTTGGGGCGCCCCAAACGCATGGGCAAGCCGCCGTTCCGGTCGCCTGGGCGAACCGCCGGGGGCGTCGGAAAGCCTTGACGATGCCCCGCATCGCCTGCAGCTCCCCTCCTGCGCGGCGGATCGCCCAGGCGATCTCTATGGGTCATTATCAGCGCTCCTTGGTATTAGGTGCCAAAATGGTGGTTTTCATGAACCACAGGGAAATAGGAGCCGTCCTATGACAGACATTTTTTCAGGTCCATGGCGTTGATGCGGAGGCCGGGGTGCTGTCGATCACCGTGACCGTGGTGCCGATCCTGACATTTGTGCTCTCGGCGCTGTTCGGACTGGACCGCTTCGGCCTCCTGCGGGTCATGGGGGTGCTGTTGGGTGCGCTCGCCGTGGTGCTGTTGGTCGCGCCGGAGCAGAGCCTGCCCGATCCCGGAGCGGCGCCCTGGGTGTTGGTGGCTTGCGCCGCCTCGGCCTGCTACGCCTTTGAGAACCTGGCGATCGCCTTGCGCATGCCGGAGGGAGAAGACCCCTTTACGGTGGCTTTCGGTATGTTTCTGGCGGCGACCGCCATGTTGGCGCCGGTGGTGATCGCGACCGACAGCTTCGTGGCGCTGACCTGGCCCTGGGGTCCGGTCGAGTGGTCGATCGTCGCCATGGCGATAATCAGCGCGCTCGCTTACAGCCTGTACATTTATCTCAAAGGCTGGGCGGGTCCGGTGTTCGCGAGCCAGGCCGCCTACGCGGTGACCCTCGCCGGGGTGCTCTGGGGCATGGCGCTATTCGGCGAGCGCCACTCGCCGTGGATCTGGCTGTCGCTGGCGCTGATGCTGGCCGGCCTGGCCCTGGTCACGCCGCGCAA
>JAPULJ010000137.1 GCA_027295145.1 Alphaproteobacteria bacterium
CTCGCCGACCGCCGCGTCGGCCACCTTCACCGCGCCGCCGAAATTGAAGAAGCCGTGCAACATGCCAGGATAGTCGCGGTGCTTGGCCGCCACCCCCGCCGCATTCAGCGCCCGCGCATAGGCCGCGCCCTCGCCGTGGAGTGGATCGTAGCCTGCCGTCACCACCAACGCCGGCGGCAGCTCCTTGAGTGCGGCCGCGCGCAGCGGCGAGAGACGCGGATCTTCGAGTGCCTCCCAGCCGCACTTGTAGTGCTCGCCGAACCACGCGATCAGCGCCTCGGTCAACAGGTAGCCCTCGGCGTTGGCATTGCGCGAGGGATAATCGCCGGCGAAATCGGTCGCCGGATAGATGAGAAGTTGGAAGCAGGGCCGCACATTGTCGCCCGCATCGCGCGCCATCTGGCAGAGCGCGGCGGACAGATTGCCCCCGGCGCTGTCGCCGCCGACCGCGATGCGCACCGGATCGATCCCCAACGTGCCGGCGTTTCCCGCGATCCAGCGGAAGGCGGCGAGCGCGTCCTCCACCGGCGTTGGAAAGGGATGCTCGGGCGCGAGGCGATAGGCGACCGCGACCACCTTGCAACGCGCCCGTCGAGCGAGCACCCGGCAGAGCCGGTCGTGCGTCTCCAGGCTGCCAACCACCCAACCGCCGCCATGAAAATAAACCAGCGCCGGTGCACTATTTTGATCGCGGGCCGCGACGCCCTCGGGCGTGTAGGCGCGCGCAGCGATCGAGCCGCCCGCCACCGGTACTTCCAACTCGTCGACGCGCGCCATCGCCGCCGGCTCAAAGTCGAGCCGCCAGGCGGTCTCCTCGAACAGCGCGCGCGCCGCCTCCACGCTCAGCGTCTCCAGCGACGGATTGCCGGCCTTCTCAACCAGTTCGAGCACCCAGGCGGATTGCGGATCAAGAGTCATGGGGCGGCCTCTGATAACGTCAATATCTCACGCACAGATCAGATAAATGATGCCAAAAAGAAACAATAATAAAGCCGTATCTTAACGCTCCGCTCGTGCAGGGTGTCCCTATCATCGATACGGGCGCGGCCGGTGATATCGGCCAGGGCGACGTTGGCAGAGAGGGCAGAGGTGAAACACGCAACGCTCGTTAAGTGGCGCATCGTCGCGCTCTTGAAAATCACACACAGGCTCTTGAGCATTAATACGCGGGATTAAAATGTGTGTTGGTAGAGAATAAAAGCACCTGGATAAAGTAAAACGAAATATAAAGAAGAATAATAACTAAAATTTTAGAATAAATTTAGATAAATTAAATTCAAATTTAACAATTCTTCCCGTATACACGAGAAAATACTGAGAGTAACTCAAGATAAACTGAGGCGGAGATGCAAGGGTTTATTGTAACGCTGGAGGATCCCTCCGATGACGGTCAACGATCATCTTATCCGCCCTCCCGAACCGAAAGGCCGGGAGCGCCGCAAGACCGGTAAATTGCTCGAATATTGGCACAAATGCCGTGGCAATCTTCGGGTTCCCCTTTGGTCGGAGGCCCTTTTTGCGGGAGTCGTCGATCTCAGCGAGTTCTGTGTCATCTGGAAATCGACTTTGGGTACATGCTCTACAGATACCCGCCAAATCGGCGCCCGCTTCGTTGGTGAAGACACCGTGCAGCAAGTTTTGGACTTCCCGGCAGCGGTCATGCTCGGCCAGATCGCCGTACTTTCAAAATGGCTCAACCCGAGGCAAGGCCCGATACTTCAGTCTGACAAGTTCGATTTGTTGGATGGCCGATCGGTGAAGACCCGTATGGGCTTCATGCCTTTTGAAGACGAAACGCCGGCTCGTACTCGTTGGGTCGCACTGGCCGACTGGCGGGTGTTTGACGATAGCCCTTATGTCCGTGTGCATCACCACCCGGCATCGACAAAAGAAAAGCCGGCGCTAACAAACTAATATCGGCGTCCCCGCGATTGGCTTGGAACGGCCGGTTTTAAGCCGCGTTGGGTTGAGCCGTAAGAACCAAAAATGGCAACGGCACCCCACGCGAAACGCCTTAGGTGATTGTCGCGCGCCGATTTCCCACATTGTGCCTCAAGTCTCGGTTTCATTTGCTGGCCGTTCTAAAAGCGGGGCGAGCATATGAAAGGATTTGACGGCGGTACGCATCTCCTCAAGCGCCTTTTCTCGCCGCTCGTCCAAATTGGTTCGCACGGCGGGACCGGTCCAATACTTTACCCGTTCGAGGATCACTTCGAGCGGGGACGATTTCAGAATGTAGCCGTCACCACCCGCTTCGAGGCCCTTATTCACGGTATCGGCGTCGTCGAGACCGGACAGAAATACTATCGGCGTTTTACGACCCCCGAACCGCTCCCGTACTCGGCGGCAGGTTTCTATCCCATTCATATCGGGCATATTGATATCGAGTAGCACCAATTTCGCCTGAACCCGATTGAGCAAGTTAAGCACTTCCAGGCCGCTCGCTCCAACCATGACATTGAAGCCGTTATCGCCGAAGTGATCCGAGTATAATTGGCGCCACTCGGGGTCGTCCTCAGCAAGGATAATGGTTTTAGTGCTCTTGTATTTGCTCTTGCTCGTTCTGCTTTATTCAGGGTTGCATGGGGCAGCCTCAATCAAAGCGTGGAATCATGAAATAGGCACTAATACGTAGGGCGATCCTGGCGCACAAGTAGGCGGAGAAGCCACTTTCCTCGCTCTCTATATTTGGTCCGTGTTCGCCGAGCCGGTTCCTACAATCGGGACGCCGCTAGCGCCCAATAGCGAACCACGGGGAGAAGCACGCTAACTTCCAGCCCTCACCATTGCCCTAGCCGTAATGCGAAACAAATCGCATAATTGTATTGATCGTTCATTGGCTCAGACGTGAGGAGACTGTCGCGTGAAACTGCACGGCATTAACCACCTTGCCTTCATCACTGGCGACATGGAAAAGACCATACGCTTCTACCGGGACCTCTTGGGCTTGACCCTCTCCGCCGGCGTCGGCCACAACGGTTTTCGGCATTACTTCTTCCGTTTCGACGACGACAAAACTCATGTCGCCTTCTTCGAATATGACGGCGCCAGCCCGATGAAATTCAAATTCCCGGGCAAGCGGACCAGCGAGCCGCTGGGTTTCGATCATGTGTCGTTCACCGTCGGCGGCAAGAAAGACCTGTTCGCGCTCAAGGACAAACTGGAGGCCGCCGGGTTCGGCGTGCGCGGTGCGATCGACCACGGTATGTTCTGGTCGATCTATTTCCGCGATCCCAACAATATTCCGTTGGAGGCGACCTGGGAGTTCATGGCGATCAAAAAGATGCCGGCGATGGCCGAGGACGAGCCGATGGACATTGTCGCCGAGGGAGCCGGGCCCCAGCCAGGTCATTGGCCCGAGGTGACCGACCCAACGCCGCCCGAAGCGATGACCTCGACTTCGGGCAACGCCTATCGAATGCGCAAGGAATTCCTCGAGGCCGGCATTGCCGGTTTCAAGGACGAATTCGAAGAAATCCCGCCGGTAAAAGCGGCGGAGTAGAGCATCCAGGGGAGCATCCAATGGACCAGACGACATTTGAAAAGACCTTGCAGGATCATGGCTACAACGAAACGGCGACCGTCGAAATGGAGGCGGGAACGGTTCTTGACACCCACACCCATGATTTCGACGCCATGTTGCTCGTGCTATCCGGCGGCATCACCGTGACAACGGAACAGGCCACGACGACTTGCGCATCCGGCGACACATTCTCGCTCGCTTCCGGTACGCCGCATTCCGAAGTCGTCGGCGATCAGGGTGTCCGCTTTCTGGTCGGCAGGAAATTTGCAGCAGCGGTGTGATATTGCTGGTTCAATTGCCCGCCCAAGCATCCTGTCGAGGAACGAAAAATGCCTAAATTCACCAGCTTCGACTTTGCTGTCGAGGATGCCGTCGGTCGGATCACCCTCAATAATCCGGCCAAGCGAAACGCTCTGGGGGCCGCCTTCTGGCCTGAGATCAGGGAAGTCTTTGGGCAGCTCGGCGAGATGCCTGAGGTGCGCGCCGTTGTCATCGCCAGCGAGGGCCCGCACTTCACAGCCGGCATCGACCTTGCCCTTCTCGGCATTATCCTCGATGCGGATTCCGAGATCGAGGGAGCGCGCCGGCGCGAACGCTTGCGCCGGACGGTGCTAAATTTGCAGGAAAGCTTCAATGTCCTGGAGGGCGCGCACGTGCCAGTGCTGGCGGCAGTGCAGGGCGGCTGCATCGGCGGCGGGGTCGATATGATTACTGCGTGCGACATGCGCTATTGCACGCAGGATGCATTCTTCGTGATCAAGGAAATCGCCGTCGGCATGACGGCCGATCTTGGGACCCTGCAACGCCTGCCACAAATCATACCCGAGGGACTGGCGCGCGAGCTCGCCTATACCGGCAGGTCGCTGACCGCCCAGGAAGCCGGGGAGTGCGGCCTGGTCAACGCCGTACTGCCAGACCACAAGGCGCTGCTCGAACACGTCATGGGGATCGCCAAATCCATCGCCGGGCACTCGCCGCTGGCCGTCGCCGGCACCAAGGAGATGCTCAATTATCGCCGCGATCATTCACTTGCCGATAGCCTGAACTACATGGCGACCTGGCAGGCGGGTATGTTCCTGTCGGACGATCTGCGCGAGGCGGCGCAAGCCGCTCAAGCCAAGCGCGAGCCGGTGTTCGACGGCCTAAAGCTAAGCACGGGTCTGTTCGAATAACGGCTAGATACGATAACCAACCCAGTTCTGAATTGACGGCATTGAGGCGTCTGAAGACATTTCAGAAAATTTGACGTTTTCGATAATCTTTGCCCGGCCCAATTGTGGCAAGATCGTTTACGTATCAAAGCTTCTCGCGGACAACAATTATCGCCGCGCTAATCCTACCCGATCAATTGGCGTCACGCCGTCAATCAAGGGAAACCGGGATGAATAACGCAACGAGGCTCGGATTTGTCGGGCTTGGTGTCATGGGCGAGCCCATGTGCCGAAATATGACCAAAGCCGGATTGGGCTCCATGATCGTCTTCGATCTCAACCCGGATCCGGTCGAGCGGCTGCAAGAGCTGGGGGCGCAAAAGGCCGGTTCACTTGGAGATGTCGCTCAAAATGCGGATATCGTTTTTTTATCCCTTCCCGGTGGCCCGGAAGTGGAAAAGATCGTTCTTGGGAGCGACGGCTTGATGGCCAACGGGCACGCCGGCCAGATTATCGTCGACATGAGCACATGTCCGGTTTCCATTGCGAGGTCGGCCGCTGTCCAGTTGGAAAACAAAAATATGATGTTCGTCGATGCCCCGGTGGCGCGTACCAGGCAAGCGGCGGAAGACGGCACCTTGAGTATCATGGTGGGCGGCGATGAAAAGACCTATCGCCGCATCCATCCTATTCTTTGCGCCACTGCCACCGACATTATCCACTGCGGCGGCGTGGGGGCCGGACAGGCCGTAAAACTCCTGAATAACATGCTCTTAATTCAATCCGTCGTCGCCTTGGCCGAAGCCTTTACCATCGCC
>JAPULJ010000138.1 GCA_027295145.1 Alphaproteobacteria bacterium
TTCGTATGGCCCGAATTGCAGAGGTCCGCTTTGGGTCGTTAGCGGACCTTTTCAGCAATGTTAGCCTAATGACCGCTTTCGGGGGTAAAGCGGACGCTTTTTTGGCTTGATTTCAAGATTATCGGGGGCCGCTTTCGGCCAAGAGCGGACGTTCAACAAGAAAGAAAACCCGCCGAAGCAGAGTACTTGTTTGCGCCGTGCTCCCTAGGGTGGCGGATATGGTGTTGAAGTCATCGTAGAAACGCCGCCGGTGGCGGTAGGCCAGTACTCCAGCCATACCTGCCGAATGCCAGCCATACGCTCGATCATTATCAAACTAGGAAGCTCTCCGTTCTGAACGATACCTACGAACCCGATATTGAAATCTTTCTGAGAGGTATCGAACATTGGCGACCGCGGTCCATTCTCAGCAATATAGTTGCCTATTGTCAGATTGACTCGGTTTCCTGTGTAAGTCCCACCGGAAGAGACCAGGTTCTCAATAAGGAAGAAGTCTGGAACGTCATGTTCGGCCAATAAACCCAACAGGTAGAGATCCAAATAGGAGTAACCCGGCCCGCCCGGATCAGCCAGCGGTGTGAATGTACCATCCTTATTATCCAGCCAATGGTACACACCCATTACCGACGCTGGCTGCCAACCTTCGTCCACGCTAGGATCTCGGGGTGCTCGAAAAGCAACGGGCGCATGTAGCCCGATTTGCCAATGGCCATTTGTATTTCCAATCTCAACTCTCTGCCCCGCTATTCTGGCGTAGCGTGGAGCCATCCATCGATGGCCCAATTCATGCAATAGTCGGGCAAGGTGGTAATCATAGTTTGAGCGGAGACGCGCGCCAGAAAAACTTTCGTTCTCTCCGAACCTGGGCGCTCCGATCCAGGCTGGCTGCACACCACCTTGGAATTGACCGTCGCTGCAAAACACCGCGGGGTCAGCGTTGTCGTTAGCTTGACCTAGCCCGGTAACTGCGCTATTGACCGGAATAGTAGCCGAACTCGGTGTTGATCGATCTATTCGGAAATCTGTATAGAGAACGATAAAATCGAACTTGTCGCCAAACGCCTCTATTACCGCACAGACTTGCAAGGCAGCACGACCGTCCCCTTCCTCGGGGCTTTGGCGTACATCGGGATAGTAGAACTCCTCGTAAATAACCTCACGTGCTGGAGCAAGCTCTGAGATCTGGGACAGATCTTCTACTTGAGGTTCGAATAAAGGAGGCAGATCTATTGTAATCAGATTTGTGTGGTCAAAGACTACATCATCGGAAACAGTTGTTATAAAACCAACTCGATTCATGCCGTCGAAAGAATCGAGACCCGTAGTAAATGAGATTGTGTCGCCGGAGATCGTTACTTGCGGACTTGTTATCGGGTCTCCGGAGGCTTGATACGTGTTGTCAGTCGTCCCCAGGACACCAAATCTGAGGTCTATATCACCAGAGAAGCTGCTCTGTGCGAAGGGCTCCTCTAGATCTACATTTACGATATAGCTAATCGGATCGATCTGAGGATCGCCTTCGAGCAAGAGATCGCGAAGTGCCAAGTCGAATCGAACGAAGCGAGTACCGATCAGAGACGCTGTCACACTAACAATATCGAGATGAGCCGGGAAGAGGGCGTCAACCGGATCGTTGATAGTGCCCAGCTCTTCTTCCTCACTACCTTGCGGGAATATGCCGACTACTCCATCCCTTACAATGATCGTCTCGTAAGAAAATTCAATCTCACCAGTCTCATGGAGCACTGCTTGAAAGCGGTTGGTGCCCGTATTACCAATGTAACGAGTGAACCCGATTGCCTCTTCAACCTCCCAGGTAATCACGATCCTGTCAGAAAGTTCTTTCGCGTAAGCTGTAAGGTCTGGAGTAGTTGGCAATAACAGTCTAAACAACGGACTAATGATTGGGGCTCTACCAATCATCGTTTTTCCATAGTTCCTCATCGGAACATGACGGGTTCGTCCTCCTTCAAAAAACCCCTCCTGAGGTCCTGTAAACGTGATATTTCCCCACTGGTTGACAAAGATGCTTTCCCAGGATGTTCCCGAGAAAGGGAAATCGAAATTCGTGAGGGATACCTCTACCGACCCTGACTCTGCCGAATCGCGTGGGACGATCAGTGCTGACCCGAAATCCGGATCCCATTGAAAGGGCACAGACTGAACTCGAAAGCGTGGGCCTTCAGGTGTAAATCGCAGCGTCATACCTTCCAGGTCGAAAAGATTTTCAGGCTGAAGTTCATCCGCGCCAAGCTCACGGATAATCAGATTGTCGTTCCAAACAGCTACTAAGTCGCCAGTTGGGCTGATCGACCTCGCCACCACGGACACGCGGTCTGTTGAAACAGCACCGTCATTGTCTGTTACAGTTAGTTCGAAAACGAGGAAGTGAGATGAGGAACCAACCGGCGTATCGAACTGAATCATCTGTACGTCTGGTTGCGCGAGTTGTATTGGTGAACCTAATATCTGATTCCAAGAATATTTAACTATTGATCCGTCGCTGTCGCTGCTACCCCCTCCATCCAGCGTGATCGTCGTAGGCGTCACCACCAACTGGTCTTCCCCAGCAATAGCGATAGGAGCTAGATTAGCTGTAGGCGGTGATGGTGATGGTAGCGGAATATTTTTCACCAGATCTCCGGTGAGGAGATCCTTGACCTGCAGTCGATATTGATCCGATGCGTTCTTGCCAAGCACGGCGATTTCGTTTCGACCCGTGCCTGCGACTCCGTTAATGGCAATGGCATCGAGCGGCGAGTAAGTCTTGCTAAAGAAGATGTACTTAACGTGGGTGCCGTCTGCGATCTCTTTTACCTGGGCGCGTACCTTGCCGGTGTCGTTTACGCCGATCACGGCAATCTCGCCCCGACCACTGCCGTTGCTGTCGGCAAAACTAATGAATGCCCTGGGCTCGTAGCTCTTGCTGAACTTGACGTTGCTGACCAGTTTCCCGTCGCGGCCCCGCTTGGTCTGCGCCTGAATGTCACCCGATGCATTTTGCCCGAGCACCGTTAGGAGTTTCAGTTTGCCGCCGACGTTGGGCACCGCGGCAAAGAATAACGGTGTGAAATTCTTGTTGAACTTGATCTTGTTAATCAGATTGCCGGTCAGGGCATCCTTGACCTGGGCCTGGACGTTACCGCTGGCGTCGATGCCGAGCACCGCGATCTCCATCGCGGCGCTGTCACTAACGTTATCCACGGCCACGGCAGCGAATGGCACGAAGACTTTACTGAAGGTCATGCGCTTGACAAGGCTACCGCTTGCCACATCCTTAACCCATGCCTGTACCTTGCCGGTGGCTGGCAAGCGGCCAACCACTGCCACATCGGGACCGACGGCACTGCCCGCATCGCCGACTGAAAGGAAAGCAACCGTATCGTAGTTGGCATTGAACTTGGGCTTACCGAGCAGGGTATTGTTGACGACATCCTTGATCCGGGCGAACAGACTGCCTTCAAGGAGCACGGCAAACTCGGGAATTAGGTCGCCGGTTGCATCAGGTACGATAGTAGAGCCCCTAGCCCGCTGCGATCCGAATGATACTGTTCTGATATTTTTGCCGCTGCCGCCGTCGATGACGTAGAGCTTATTACGGTCAGTATCCGAATCGCGCAGCAGCACCGCGAAATCCGTCGTGTTGTTGCCATTGAGGTCGCCGATCGCGGCTATCTGGACCAGATTGTCAATCGGCTCGGGCTGAGCAACAGACGCGTAAGCAACTGCGACAATAACGATCGCTAGTTTGCTCGTAGTCATAGAAAGCCTCCATTACCGCACCCGGACTAGCCCGGCGATCTTGGGTCTTTCGGGAGGTCTTCCATGGCTTCTCGGAGGAAGCAAGGACCCGTAGCTTTCCGTCCCCGTCTTTCGGCGGGTTTGGCTTTGTCGTAATTTGTTGTGTTTCCTTTATACGCCCCAAACGAACGAAAGTCCTGACAGTTAACGTAATCAGGCGACACTTGAAGAGGCACAGACCGCAAAGTTATAGAGCTAGAACGTATTGGTCTTGGCTACGCATTGCCGCTAGTTAACTGGTACTAGTAGCATCTGCCAATGCCAAAAATCTACATAATTCACGAAAACGAAGAGTGGACTAAACCACTTAAGGTACAGCTTCGGAGGTTTGGCCTGAAGTTTGATGAGTGGTATTTGGATCGTGGCCAACTGGATCTTTCCGTGCCCCCACCGCTCGGCGTCTTTTACAATCGTATGAGCGCTTCATCGCATACGCGAAATCATCGTTACGCTGCCGAGCACACAGCGGCTGTACTCTCTTGGCTGGAAGGCTATGGTCGCCGAGTTATTAACTCCAGCCGCGCCCTGCAACTGGAGATTAGCAAAGTCGCCCAGTACACAGCCCTCAATTCACACGGCATACGGACGCCGCGCACAATAGCCGCCGTCGGCCACGAAGAAATTCTTGCCGCAGCACGCAGCTTCGATGGGCCGTTTATCACTAAGCACAACCGTGGTGGCAAGGGACTTGGTGTAAGGTTATTTCAAAATATCGACTGGTTGCGAGAATATGTCGATGGCCCAGAGTTCGAGTCTCCGATTGATGGCATCACGCTGGTGCAGCAATACATTGTGGCTCCGCAACCGTTTATTACGCGCTGCGAGTTTATCGGTGGCGAGTTTCTCTACGCTGTGCGCG
>JAPULJ010000139.1 GCA_027295145.1 Alphaproteobacteria bacterium
CGATATCCGCCTCGACACTGAACATCCGGAGTTCCGAACCTGGAAATGGGCCGAAATAGACCGCTTGAGTACGCTGATCGTGCCCTTCAAGCGCGCTCTCTATAGCGCCGTCATTGCCGAGCTGGCGCCGCAAATTCCCGCCACCGGCTAAATCATGATCTTGAGGAAGGGAATCAAATGGTTGAGGCATCGACTACTGCCGAGCAAGCCGGCGCGCTCGTTTGGAGGCTGGATCGCTGTGGCCGCATAAAGGTCGGCTCCGAGGTGCACAAAGAGCTCTTCTGCCGGATGCTGCTCGGCACCTTCGATCCCTACAAGCCGGCCATCATCGACTGGCCCGAGCTGTCGGGGGATGAACTCGATCGGCTGACCGGCCTGCCATTCTGGAGCCTCGCGATTAAGACGGAGGGGCTGACCGCACAGCGCATGCAGAGCTTCGCCGATACCATCGAAGACCCCTTGATCCGCGAGGCGGTGGTCCTCAACGCCTTCGAAGAGCGCCGCCACAAGCAAGTTCTCCACAACATGATCCGCTTCTACGGCATCGAGATCGATCCCGAGCCGGAATATGTTTCGCCGACAAATCCCGAAGCCGCCTTCATCCAGACCGGTTACGGGGAGTGCTTCGACAGCTTCTTCGCCTTCGGCCTGTTCAAAATTGCCAAGGATTCGGGTTACTTCACGCCCGCCTTGGTCGAAACGTTCGAGCCGGTCATCCAGGAAGAGGCGCGCCACATCCTGTTTTTCATCAACTGGCTGCGCTACATGCAGAAAAACCGTCTCATCGTGATGCGCCCGGCGATCGTCGGGCGGCGCTTCGCCGCAATTGCTACGAAGGTATGGAACCGCCTGAGCCTGGCCCGCGGCGGCGATGGCACGAACAACGCGCAGATAGCCCGGAAGGGGCACCAAGCAATGGGTATCGATTTGAGCCCGCGTTCCTTCCTCGAATTGTGCCTGGCCGAAAACGAACGGCGCTTAAGTGCCTACGATCCGCGCCTCCTGCAGCCACGGGTCATGCCCCGGCTGGTGCGACTGGCCATGCCGATGTTGAAGAAGAAATAAAACCGGCGCGCCTTTCGCGCTTGTTCAAATGCCGGTGACGTGGGGTGTCAGATGCTGGCGGCCGATGAGCGGCGGACCCGGCGGCGCATTGTGGCGAAGCCGATGCGGGCCATTAGCCGGCTGAGCAGGCCAGTCGGTTTGAGCCCGATCGCCTTGAAGGTCATCGCGACCATCCGCTGGACGTGCCAATGGTGGTAATAAGAATAGGCGCGGCTTTTATAGGCATTGCCGAAGACATCGCGCTCGAAGGGGCCATCGCCATCGTGATTGGCAACGTAGTAGGCGTACGCCAACTCGTCATCATCAGTCTCGCTGAGGCGATCGAGCACGATGCGCACCCGCGCGATCAGCCCCGGCCTTTCCGCCGGTTGGTAGCGCTCCATGGTCCGACAGAAGAGTTTGAAATGACGGATTTCGTCTGCCGCAATACGCGTGCATATCTCCCGCATCACCGGCTCCTCGGCGGCCCCGGCAAGCGCCGAATAGTAGGAACTGGTCCCCACTTCGATGATGCAGCGGGCGATCAACTCGCCAGTCCGTGAGCCGCGCACCGAATGTTCGGTGCCGATCGGCAATTTGATCTTGTCGGTGAACCGTTTGAAACATTTCTCGAAATCGAATTCGGGGTCGGCCATCCGGGCCCAGCGCGCCAGCGCCTTGCCATGCTGAACCTCCTCGGCCGCCCATATGACGGCGGCGGATTGAAATTCCGGATCGTCGTGGAACACGTGCTTCAGATACTCAGCGTAATCGCCGGCATTGTATTCAACCAAGCTTGCCGCCTTTGCCAGCTTGAGCATATCGGGATCGACCTTCTCCGGTTCGAACGCCGACCAGGCCACGTCCTCCAATTTCCAATGCTCCATGCAACTCCCCCTAGAGAGGCCGAAGCCATGTGATAGGCCGATTTCTCCGCGGTCGTGACGCCGCGTTTCGCCAGCAATTATAGCGTAGCCGTGACAATATTGTTAACCGTTGGCGGCACAAAACCGGCACCTGCGGCGTCCATTTCGTTCAAGTTGACCCTACAATCGATCTGAAATTAGGCGGAATTTTGGCAGGCGGCAAGCTGGGCCTCGGCGATCGCATCTACGTTTTACGCATCAGAGCAGGCTTCGCCACTCGCGTCCGTGACTTCCTCGCTCAGATCGTAGAGTTGAGCTTCGATTTTGGTTCGGTCATTCGCGCACGGCAGAGACGCCATGAGGACGAAAGCCTTGATGATTGGCATCGCAGCTCAGTGATCGGTCTTCTTCATTCCAGGCATGGTCTTCATATTGCCCTCTTTCTTCGTGCCCGTCCCCGACATGCCCTTCATGCCGCCACCCATTTTCATCCCCTTCATGCCCATCATGCCGCCCATGCCCGGGGTCGCCATGATGCCCATCATCCCAAACTGCATGTGGTAGGGGAACATGCACATAAACATCCAAACACCGGGCTTCTCGATGCGAATGACCTGCTCGAAGCCATCCCCGGGCAGCACGATAGACTGCTCTGCGATCGCCACGTGTTCGAGCAGGTTCCAATCGGCCCGCTCGAGGCGGTAATTGACCGCGCGCATGCCGGACATGTTCATGAACATGAACTCGTGCGGTGTTCGGCCCGCGTTTCGAATGACCAGGCGGATGACTTCACCGGGCTTGACCTCGATGCGGCCGGGCCGGAAACCCCATTCCACGATCTCGATTTTCACCGTTCGGGTAACCTTGGTTGAACCGAGGGCTTTGGCAACCTCCGAGCGCGATCCCTGCGCCAGGACTGTCATGCCAACGGCATTTCCGCCGCCGCTAT
The DNA here is from genome assembly GCA_027295145.1 of Alphaproteobacteria bacterium. Classification (GTDB taxonomy): domain Bacteria; phylum Pseudomonadota; class Alphaproteobacteria; order JAPULJ01; family JAPULJ01; genus JAPULJ01. The sequence goes on from JAPULJ010000139.1 coordinate 2,860, forward strand.
GACCCTCTGCGGGTTCTTTGCCGTGAGCTTCGCCTTCAATCTTGGCACCCTTCTTCATGCCGGGCATGGATTTCATACCGGCCATGCCCTTGCCATCCTTCTTGGCGTCCTTCTTCATGCCGGGCATCGGCTTCATTCCGGCCATGCCTTTGCCATCCTTCTTGGCGTCTTTTTTCATGCCGGGCTTGGGTTTCATTCCGGCCATGCCTTTGCCGTCTTTCTTGGCGCCCAATTTCATACCGGGCATGGACATACCCCCACCGGCCGCGGTCGCTTCCTTGGCATGACGGGCGTCGGATTTCGGAACCTCAAATACGTCGTGGCCGACCGCCTTGGAGATTTTTGTCGTTCCTGCCGGCGGCATCAGACCGACCTTGCGGTAGCCTTCTATCGCCGATCGGGCGGTTGCCTGAAACGGCTCGGGGGCGAGCGGCACTTGCAGGATCCAGGCACCGGCCACAAAGACAAAACCCAGGATAAGCCACCAGCGAATGATCATTTTTCCGTCCTCCAGACGAGGGGTCTATTCGGCGGGCGCGGCCACCGGAGCGGCTGCGGTACTGTCTTCGAGTTTCCAAGGATCTCCAGCGATTTTGGGGGCCGAGCGGCGGGCGCTGACAGCGAGGTTGTAGACCATCACGAGGAAACCCAACCCGATGAGAAACCCAAAAAACGTCAACCCCATCTGGGGGATCGCCCACTCCGAACGGGGCAGATAGTCCACGACCCAGCGCGGGAAATAGTTCCAGCCAAGGATGTACATCATCGTCAGCTTGCCGAAGATACCGATCTGCCAGAGCCAGAAATGGATGTTGCCCAGGCGCCGGTTGAACTGGCGGCCGGTGATGTAGGGCCAGATGTAATAGATGGCGCCTATTGCGATCTGACCACAAAAACCCAGGAACATGGCGTGGAAATGGGCCGGCACCCAGTAGGTGTTGTGGATGAAGTCCATGTCGATCGAGATCTGGGCGTTGATGAAGGCCGTAACGCCGCCATAGATGACCATGATAAACGCGCCGATCATGAATTTGAAAGGCAGCGCCCGGCGCGCCGAGTCTGGAATCGGACCTTCCCAAATCGACGCAATCCAGTTGAAAACGTGCAGAGTGCTGGGAATGAAGATCAGCAGGGTGGCGAACTGAAAGAACCGCTGCACCCATGTGTGGACGCTGACGTCGGGCTGGAAGTGGTGGTGGAATACCATCGCGCCAAGGATCGTAAGCAACACGAAAGCGATTACGCCGGACTTGTAACTCCACACCGGCCGCCCGAGGAAGCGCGGCAGGAAGGTGTAGATGATGGCGATGGCCGGTATGAAGGGCAGGTAAACCGCCGGGTGGCCGTAGAACCAGAAAATCCACAGGAATGTCTTCACGCTACCGCCCCGCGCAGGATCGAACAGCGCCGTGACCTCCATCCAATCGGTCAGCAGAAAAAGACCAACGAGTGACAGAGCAGGCGTAGAGAAGATCAGCGTGACCCCCAGGGCCAGCATGGCCCAACCCATGAGGGGCATTTCCATCCATTTGCCCTTCCAGGCAAAGGCGTTGCGCACGAACACTAGCCCGGCAAGAAATTCAGAGACGCCGATCAGAAATACCGTGACGTAGCCCAGCCAGACCAGGTTTCCGCCGACCCGTAGGCTCATCGGCGCATAGACGGTCCAGGTGAAATCGGGCCGCGAGAGAATGAGGAGGACGGCGGCGAAGAACAATACCCAGAAGCTTAGATTGGCGAGAACGGCCCAATGCAGGCGGTCCAGTTTGAGCATCTTGGGCATCATGAAATAGCAAAGCGAGAACAGGATCGGAATGAGGAAGGCCAGAACCATCGCCACCCCGTGAAATGTCATCAAACCCATATAAGTCCGCGCCCCAAAGAGCTGGATTCCCGGCAATGTGAGCTCAAGCCGGAATGTCAGTCCGAAGAGGCCGGCGATCGCTGCGATGATCAGGGCAAACAGGACGCCCTTTATGGCGATGGTTTTGTGGTCGTTCGAAAACAGCAATTTTCCCAGTGTAAGCTTTCCGAGGAAGTTCTCGGGCTCCCAGTGGAGAACCTGGGTTTCATCGACATCGAATTGCTTTGCCTTGGCCCTGCTCGTTCCCCGTGCTTCTGAGTTATCCAGACCGCAGGCTTTGTCGTCCGGCTATTATTTCGCCGCGATCTCTCATGGTGTCGCTATTCATTCCCCGCGGTAGGCTTGGCGGCGGGGCCAGCGACCACCAACCATGCCTTCATCTGGGCATGGCCGAGGCCGCAGTAGTTGGTGCATTGGATGAGATACTTGCCCGGCTTTTTCGGCGCCCTGATCCATACCGTCCGCACGCCGGGCGGCTCGAATTCGGAGATCACGCGGGCGACGGGGATGTTGAAGCCGTGTATGACGTCGTTCGACATCAAGGCGAATAGGACTTTTTCGCCGGGCAAGACGACGACTGCGTTGCGGCTTGCGGCGGCCTTCTCGTCGACGAACGTGAAACCCCATTGAAAGGCATAGACGCGGACAACGCGGTCAATGCCCTTTTTCTTGAGATTCTTGAGCACGGCATTCCAATTTGCGCCGGTCAGGCTCTCCCTCGGCAGCCCTGCCTCGTAGGCCGTGAATACGCGGGCGCTCCGAACATCGGCGAAAATCGCGAGGCCGATGAGAATGCCGACGAAAAGAACCTCCATCCGATAACCCGGTCGCCAGCGCGCCTTGCCGAACAGGGCGAGGAGCAATGCCCCGATGCCGATGGTCATCAGAACGGCGATGATCGCAAGCATGATCGCCAGATCGCTCATGGAGCCCGTTGCTTGCAGCATGGCGGTTTCCTCCTTAGCAACCCCGCGAGAGGTCTTCTTTGGCCGCTGCGCGGGTGAAATGTCAGTCTTTGATCGTCCTTATTTCCCGCTGAATCCGGCATTCAGACCACCGGTATGCCGCGGTGCGGACCTCGAACCCTTGAAATAAAATATGTCCGACGGCGCTTGTATTATCTCAATCAGCCGCCCTTAAGCGGATGACGGAGATCGCCGATCGGCGCATCCCCGAACTGATCCGTGGGTGGTGGGCGCAATCCGTGTTGCGCGCTCATTGATAAGCGGCCGGCGTGGCCACGTACCCCAGATCAGGAGAGGATCGAGTGCGGTTTTGGCGGGGCCGGATTGGGCGTGAGCGAGCGGCCCAATGCGGGAAGTGGCGGACTGGCTGCACCGAAATCACGGTGCGGAGCGGTTGCTACGATGTCCAATCCGGTGATCCCGGTAATCTGGCTGGAGTAAGAGCAATGTCCCTGCATGGTACAGCCAGACATACCGTCCGCGCTGGAAGGGTTGCAGTTCACCATGCCGGGCATGGCCATTCCCATGGAACGCATGCCAGATGCATTGCTTGGCATGGCATACACCGTCTCTAACCGATCGGTCTTAGCCGGGCGGGCATCGAAGAGCGCTACCCCCAAGATCATGGCCAGGAGAGCAGTCGCCAAAATCCCAAATCTGAGCGAAACAGCACCCATAGATTCATGCTAATTGCGAAAAACGACAAATGACAATGCCGCTTCTCGTTCCTACCGGGGAACGCAAGAATATTCCTGTGGTTACAAATCCGAAGGCATGTTTGTGAGAAAAAACCGCAGTATTTAGTTTGATGCCGCGCTAGCAACAAGCTTGGCTTCTGCGACTGCAACCGCTTTTTCCGCATCGGAGCGGGCCGTGCCGCTCGCGTCCGAGAGTTTCTCGCGCAGATCGCCCAGTTGGGCCTCGACTTGGGCGCGGTCGATCTTTTCCACCGGCAGTGCCTCGTCCGCAAGCACGGTGCAGCGCTCGGGGGTCACCTCGGCGAACCCGCCGGCAACGAAGATACGGTCCGTGATCGCCCCGCCATTGTAAACGTCGATGACACCGGGCCGCACCGTCGAGATCAGCAACGAATGCCGGGGCAGGACACCGAAATTACCTTCGGCGCCCGGCACCACCACCATGTCGACGGCGCTCGACAGCACCAGCCGCTCGGGCGACACCAGCTCGAACTGAACTTTGCCTTGTTGCTCGTCGGCCATCTATTTGCTCCCGCTAGGCCGCGTCGGCGGCCATCTTGCGGGCCTTCTGAAGCGTATCCTCGATGGTGCCGCACATATAGAAGGCCGCCTCGGGCAGATCGTCGTACTCCCCCTCTATGAGACCTTTGAAGCCCTTGATCGTGTCCTCCAGCGGGACGAAGACGCCGGGCTGGCCGGTGAAAACTTCGGCAACGTGGAAGGGCTGGGAGAGGAAGCGCTGAATTTTTCGGGCGCGATCGACGGTCAACTTGTCCTCCTCGGACAGCTCGTCCATGCCGAGGATGGCAATGATGTCCTGCAGGGATTTGTAACTCTGCAGGATTCGCTGGACCTCGCGCGCGACATTGTAATGCTCCTCGCCAATGATCCTGGGATCGAGCATCCGTGAGGTCGAATCGAGCGGATCGACCGCCGGATAGATGCCCAGCTCGGCGATCTGCCGCGACAACACCGTCGTCGCATCGAGGTGCGCGAAGGAGGTCGCGGGCGCCGGATCGGTGAGATCGTCGGCCGGCACGTAGATCGCCTGGACAGACGTGATCGAGCCCTTCTTGGTCGAGGTGATGCGCTCCTGCAGAGTGCCCATGTCGGTGGCCAGCGTCGGCTGGTAGCCGACCGCCGAGGGGATGCGCCCCAGCAGCGCCGAAACCTCCGAGCCGGCTTGGGTGAAGCGGAAGATGTTGTCGACGAAGAACAGGACGTCCTGGCCCTCCTCGTCGCGGAAGTATTCAGCCAGCGTCAGGCCGGTAAGCCCGACGCGCGCGCGTGCTCCCGGCGGCTCGTTCATCTGGCCGAAGACCAGCGCCGCCTTCGATTCCCCATCGAGATTGATGACGCCCGACTCGATCATCTCGTGATAGAGATCATTGCCCTCGCGGGTCCGCTCACCGACCCCGGCGAACACCGAATAGCCGCCGTGCGCCTTGGCGATATTGTTGATCAGTTCCATGATAATGACGGTCTTGCCGACCCCGGCGCCGCCGAACAAGCCTACCTTGCCGCCACGCGCATAGGGCTCGAGCAGATCGATGACCTTGATGCCGGTGACGAATATCTCCGATTCGGTCGATTGATCAACGTAAGCCGGTGCCGGCCTGTGGATCGGCGATTTCATCTTGGTCTTGACCGGCCCGCGCTCGTCGACCGGCTCGCCAATGACATTGAGGATGCGCCCCAGGGTCTCCGGCCCCACCGGGACCATGATCGCCTCGCCGGTATCAACGACTTTCTGGCCGCGCACAAGGCCGTCGGTGGTATCCATGGCGATGGTGCGAACAACGCTCTCGCCGAGATGCTGGGCGACCTCGAGGACCAGTGTCCGCCCACGGTGTTCGACGTGCAGGGCATTGAGAATCGCCGGCAAGTCGCCCTCGAACTGAACGTCGATGACCGCCCCTGTCACTTGGCTGACTTTCCCGACGTTATTCTTCTTTGCCATATCCTGCTCCTGTCCTTACCCGGTTCCGCATGCGCGGCCAGCAATCATTCGGTGAACCTGCGCCCGCAGATCGAACCATCAGACCGCCTCTGCCCCGGAGATGATTTCGATCAACTCCTTGGTGATCTGAGCTTGGCGGGTGCGGTTGTAGGTTAGCGTCAGCTTATCGATCATGTCGCCGGCGTTGGTGGTGGCACTCTCCATCGCCGTCATGCGCGCGCCTTGTTCGCTCGCAAAATTCTCCAGAAGTGCGCGGAATATCTGCACCCCGAGATTGCGCGGCAACAGGTCTTCGAGGATTTCCGCTTCCTCGGGTTCGTACTCGTAGACCCCCGCCGCACCGGCGCTGACTTCATCTTCGCCAGGCGCGGGCTCTCCCTCTTGCCCGGGAACGGCAAACGGCACCAATTGCTGGTGGGTAACGATCTGGCTCATCGCCGATCGAAAATGGTTGTAGATCACCGTGCAGGTATCGAACTCGCCGTCGCCAAACATTTCGATGACCCGCCCGGCGACATTCGAGGCCTCGTGATATTCGATTCCGCGTTTTCCGATCCCGTCGATGAAGTCGATGATGTGCGTTCCGTAGAACCGTTTGATCTGATCGCGTCCCTTGCGACCGACGCACAGGATTTTGACCGTCTTCCCTTCCTTGAGTAGCTCGCCAATCAATTTGCGGGCCGAGCGCACAAGCGAAGAATTGAAGCCGCCGCACAATCCTCTGTCCGAAGTCATCAGAACGATCAGGTGGGTCTCGTCTTTTCCGGTTCCGGCGAGCAAGCGGGGGGCGCCGGCGCGGCCGGCGAAGCTCCCCGCCAGCGAGCCCAGCATGCGCTCCATGCGCTCGGAATAGGGCCGCGCCGCCTCGGCCTGTTCCTGGGCGCGGCGCAGCTTGGCCGCCGCCACCATCTTCATGGCCGAGGTGATCTTTTGCGTCGATTTGACGCTGGCAATGCGGTTACGAAGGTCTTTGAGGCTGGCCATTTCGCTGTCTTGGTTAGGACGTAACCTTGGTTTTTAGGGGGAGGGCGCGTTTAAGCGAAGGTCTTGACGAAGTCCTCGCAGAACTTGGCGAGCTTCTTTTCGGTGGCGTCGGAAATCTCTCCCTCTTCGCGGATTGATTTGAGGATGTCCTTGCCCTTGCTGCGGATCGCGGAGACGAACTGGCTCTCGAAGCGGGTAATATCTCCGACCTCGATGGTATCGAGATAGCCGCGTACGCCGGTGAAGAGTACCGTCACCTGCTCTTCGATCGCCATCGGCACGTACTGGTCCTGCTTTAGCACCTCGGTCAGCCGGCTGCCGCGGGCCAGCAGCTTCTGGGTTTCGGCGTCGAGGTCGGAGGCGAACTGGGAGAAAGCCTCCATCTCGCGGTACTGGGCGAGTTCGAGCTTGATCCGGCTGGAGACCTGCTTCATCGCCTTGACCTGCGCCGCCGAGCCGACCCGGCTCACCGACAGGCCGACATTCACCGCCGGCCGCACGCCCTTGTAGAAGAGTTCGGTCTCGAGGAAGATCTGGCCATCGGTGATCGAGATCACGTTGGTCGGAATGTAAGCCGACACGTCGTTGGCCTGGGTCTCGATCACGGGTAGCGCGGTCAACGAGCCGCCGCCGTAATCGTCGTTCATCTTGGCGGCGCGCTCAAGCAGCCGCGAATGCAGGTAGAAGACGTCTCCTGGATAGGCCTCGCGACCCGGCGGGCGGCGCAGCAGCAGCGACATCTGGCGATAGGCCACCGCCTGCTTGGACAGGTCGTCATAGACGATCACCGCATGCATGCCGTTGTCGCGGAAAAATTCGCCGATGGTGCAGCCGGTATAAGGTGCCAGAAACTGCAGCGGCGCGGGCTCCGAGGCGGTTGCCGCAACGACCACCGTATATTCCATCGCCCCATAATCTTCGAGGGTCTTGACGAACTGAGCCACCGAGGAGCGCTTTTGCCCGATGGCGACGTAGATGCAATAGAGCTTCTCGCTCTCGTCCTTAGACTGGTTGATTTCCTTCTGATTGATGAAGGTATCGATGGCGATTGCCGTCTTGCCAGTCTGTCGGTCGCCGATGATTAGTTCACGCTGACCGCGGCCGATCGGGATCAGGCTGTCGATGGCTTTCAGGCCCGTCTGCATCGGCTGGTGGACCGATTTGCGGGGCACGATGCCCGGCGCTTTGACTTCGACTTGCGATGGTTTGGCGTTCTTGATCGGACCCTTGCCGTCGATTGGGTTGCCAAGCGCATCGACCACCCGTCCAAGCAAGCTCTTGCCTACCGGCACTTCGACGATTGCGCCCGTGCGCTTGACCGTATCGCCTTCCTTGATGTCGCGGTCGTCGCCAAATATGACGATGCCGACATTGTCGGTCTCCAGGTTCAGCGCCATGCCCTTGATGCCGCCTGGAAACTCGACCATTTCGCCGGCCTGGACTTTGTCGAGGCCATAGACCCGGGCGATGCCGTCGCCAACCGAAAGGACCTGCCCGACCTCGGCGACGTCTGCCGCGGTATCGAAACCGGCAATCTGCTTCTTGATGATATTGGATATTTCCGCGGCTCGGATCTGCATCAGCCGATCCCTTTCATGGCAATTTGCATTCTTTGAAGTTTGGTCTGCAACGAGCTGTCGAACATGCGCGAGCCGACCTTGACGATCAAGCCGCCGAGAATGGCCGGCTCGACATTGAGCTCGATCGCCACTTTGGCGCCAAGCTCCTTCTTCAGGACGCCAGCGAGGGCGGCTTGCTGTTTGCCGGAGAGCTTGTTGGCCGTCGTCACCTCGGCGGTCAACTCGCCGCGGCGTTCGGCCAGCAGGCGCAGGAAACGTTCAATGATCGCGGGCAGAGCGAAAAGCCGCCGGTTATCAGCGACAACGCCGATGAATCGGCGCGTCAAGCCGCCCGCCTTGGCTTTGTGCAGCACCCCTTCGATCGCCTTCCATTGATCCTCGCGCGTCATCAGCGGGCTGCGAATGAGCAATTGCAGATCCGCGCTACCGACGATCATGGCTTGCAGATCGCGTAGATCCTTGGCCGTCGAATCGAGCGCCTTGGCGTCCGCCCCGAGGTCGTAAAGAGCCGTGGCATAGCGCTCGGCGATGCCGCTAAATCCAGCCGTTCCAGACGCCAATTCCGGCCTCCCCGACCCGCGCGAATTGTTCGATTAATCCGTTGATATTGCTCGACTAACGCCGAAGCTGTCAGCCCAGAATAGACCCCCATCCGAGCCGCGCCGGTTAGGTAACATACTCGCCTCGGTGACGCAACCCGACCTAGAGCATGATCTGGCCGTTGAAGGCGGGCAATTCGTCCGCGTCACTGGCCTATTTCCACCCCCAAGATCGACCCAAGGGAATGAGGCCTGGCGCCAGCCGTAATACTCCTGACCGGCGCCGGTACACGACTCGAACTTGGGCCGCGCTCGCCATCAGGTTATACTGCACACCGAGGTTAGTGGAGACCATTCGAATGAAGACCTACTCGATCGGTCGCGGCGATGAGAATGACGTCGTCATCCGCGATCATTCGGTTTCCCGAAATCATGCTGAACTGCGCGTTGATGACGAGGGTCAATTTCAGCTGATCGACCTCAACAGCACAAACGGCACCTTCGTGCGCGACGGCGAAGATTGGGTGCAGGTCTACCAGGCCTACGTCGCCGAAGACGAGCGGATCATGTTCGGCAGCACGGCGACGACGGTCACCGCCCTGCTCGCCAAAAAACAGATCGAGCCCGACAGAACCCTGACCGACGCAGCGGCGGCGGAGGCAGCGCATGGCGAACCGGCGGAACCGGCAGTAGAGGCGGCCGGGGAAGACGCCCGGCAAGACCCGGCCGAGCGCGCGGGTTCGGGGCGAGCCGATAATGTGAAGATCGACGATCCGCCGCTGCGTGAAGGCGCCCGGTCGTACGAAGAATACTTACAAGAAAAGCAGGATAGCGAAGCGGGGCCGCCAGCAGCGCAACCGGGGACGCCGCAGACGCCCAAGGGCAAGGCCCCCTCCTGGCTCAAATGGGCTGCCGCCGGGACCGCCGCGGTGCTGCTGATCGGCGCCGGTACCTTCGCCGCATTCGAGTTCAAGGACGTTGTGTTCGGCGGCGGCGGGACCAAGAGAACAATCCAGTCAGCGAAGACCGTCGCACCGAGCAAACCCGCAGTCAAAGGCCCCAGGGACACCTGGGAGGTCGCCATCGGCGGCACCGGCAGCGATCGTGCGACGAGTTTGCAGATCGCTCCCGACGGCGGTTATCTCCTTGCCGGATACACCGCGTCCAAGAGCAAGGACACGGACAAGAAAGCGGTCAAAGCCAACGCCATGAGCGGCACCAACGGCTGGCTGATCCGCCTCGATGCCAACGGCAACAAGCTGTGGGAGAAGTTTTACGGCGGGGCCAAGGACGACCGCATCGAGGCGCTGCTGCATACCGTCGACGGCGGCTACATCGCGGTCGGCGCCACCCGGTCCAAGGGCAATGGGGATTGGGATTTTTGGGTTCTGCGCCTCGATGCCAATGCCAACCTGCTGTGGGAGAAGGTCTATGGCGGCAGCGGCGCCGATATCGCGCGCGGCGTTGTTGCCTTGCGCGACGGCGGGTTTGCGATCGCCGGCAACAGCGGATCGAAGTCCAAGGATGGCAGTCCCCGCGCCTGGATCATCAAGATCGACGCCAAGGGCAAGAAGATATGGGACCGGGTCATCGGCAAGGGCCGGGGCATCCGGGTCAACGCTCTTGGTCTTACCGGGGAGGGCGGCTTCATCCTCGCCGGCAGCAACGTGCGCGGCAAGGCGGGCGCTAATTTCTGGGTCGCCAGGCTGAACCCGTCGGGCAAGCGGCTGTGGCGCTACACCACCGGCGGCCGCGCCCGCGACGTGGCGCACGCCGTTTTGGCGACCCGCGACGGCGGCTTCGTGGTTGCCGGCGAGACCGCCTCGCGCGGCTACGGCAAGGGCGATGCCTTTCTCATCAAGCTGAGCAAGAAAGGCAAGCGGCAATGGGCGCGGGTCTATGGCGGCAGGGCGCCGGACAGCGCGTTGGCGCTGGCCCAGGGACCCAAAGGAAGCTATGTGCTCGCTGGTTACACCGCATCCAAGGGCCGCGGCGGGCGCGATTTGTGGGTGGCGCGGATCAGCCGCAAGGGCAGCAAGCAGTGGGAGCGCACCCACGGCGGCGGTGGGTCGGAAACGGGTGTCGCCGTCCTGGCCCTGGCCAAGGGCGGTGTGGTTGTGGCCGGCTCGATCGATTCGAAGGGCGCCGGCAAGGAAGACGTTTGGGTCCTCAAGCTCGACGCCAAGGGGTTTTACGAGGGCGGTTCGGCCGGGCCCAAGGTCACGAAAGGCACGCCGAAACCCAAGAAAGCGGTAAAGAAACCGGCAAAGAAAAAGGCCAAGAAGAAGCGG
>JAPULJ010000014.1 GCA_027295145.1 Alphaproteobacteria bacterium
ACATCAAGCAGACATTGGGACTGCCCTTCGTCAACACCGACTACCGGGCACTGGCCCGCTGGCCGAGCTATTTCGCGCTCGCCTGGGGGGACTTGAAACCGCATGTTGGCAGCGAGGCCCACGAGGCGATCGCCCAAGGGCTGCATGAACGCGCGCTCAATTTCATCCGCGACCTGCCCAACCCCGCCAGCCTGACTTCGGAGGCGCTGATCGCTGCGGCGAAGCGCGACGCGCCGCTGGCCGAGATTATTGAGGTGACCAAACTGTTCTTCCACCTGATCCCCGGGCTGGTCACTAACATCGCCTTCTTTCGCCATCAATTGTCGGCCCGGTGATCGCCATGCGCCCAGACGGGCTTATTCGCTTGAGGTTCAGCCGCGATGACGAGACAATGTTTTTATCTGTCGAACGATTGATTGAATTCTAGATGCCGAGCGATCGCCCATCGAAAGCCAAGACCGGCCCTGCGAAGCCCGCCCGTGCCAGCCGGAAGAATAAAGGCGCGCACGCCAGCGGGAAAAAAGGCCCAGCCCGCGCCCACGGCAATAAGGAAGAATCCCGCGCCGATTTTCGGTTCTACGACAACCGCCAGAAGTATCTTCTCTTCGTCATGACTTGCGGGGAGAAATGGGCGATCGCCGAGCGCATTGGGCTCGAACTCGAACACCTCAAGCCGCACCCGCCGGCGCTTCGGCTGTTCGACGCCGGGATGGGCGACGGGACGGTGCTGGCGCAGGTTCTGCGCGATTTGCACCACCGCTTCCCCACCGTGCCGTTCTTCGTCGTCGGCAAGGAAATCAGCCTTGAGGACGTACGCCTGTCGCTCGAAAAACTACCCGACCGCTTTCACGAGCACCCGCAGATGGTCGTGGTGATGACCAACCTCTATTATTCCGAAGCGCCGTGGCTGCGCCCGGCCAAGAAGGAAGCCTTGGCCTCGCTCGACTGGCGCGAGGTCGCGCTGACTGGCAACAGCGCCCACGAATTCCACGAACAGATCAAGGCGCTGCAGCCCTACCTCGCCGACCGCTGGCAGGTCCGCTCCAGCCCCAAAACCGGCAACCCTCTCTACGTCAAGCCTTCGGTGATGGTACTCTACCGGGCCGATCATAGCTTCGTTCTCGATGACGTCATCCCTAAGCGCGGCGAGGACCCCGGCGGCTATGATCTGGTGATGGCCTCGCAGCCTTACCGGGCACGCATGTCGGCGGAATTCAAGGTCGAGAAGGTCCTGGCGCCGCTTGCCCGCAGCCTGGCGCCAGGCGGGCGCATGCTGACCATCCATTCCTACGGGCAAGATCCAGGGATTGAGCTGATCCGGCGCATCTGGCCTGGCGAAGCGCCCTTCCGGACCGGCCGGCGCGAGCTGCTTTCGGTGCTGAAGGCGGCGCTCGGCAAGGAACAACCCGACCTCGAATTCGATCCCTACGACGATGCGCGCTCGCTGTTCCATTACCGCATGCATACGCTGCCCAGCGAGGTCGGCGAGAGTATCGGTACCTCGACCCTGATGGCGGCCTGGAACGCCGCCACCTACGTCGCCCAGATCGAAGACCAACGCTTCGCCGCGGCGGTTTCGCAAGGCCGCTATCTCGAAGCGACCGCCGAAGTGCTGCGCGAATATGACGGGCTGTGGTTCACCGACGAATCCTTCCTTGTCACACGAAAGCCGCGCCGATGAATGCGGGGACCATGGATAACGCTGTCTCGGATCTGGCGCGGGTTCTGGAGAACGGTAAATTCGCCCTCACCGCCGAGGTGACACCGCCGCTCTCGGGCGCACCCGAGGCGCTGCTCGAAAAGGCGCGGCCGTTTCGCGGCGTCGTCGATGCGGTCAACGTCACCGACGGGGCCAGCGCGCGGGTCCATATGTCGAGCCTGGCGGCGGCAGCGCTGCTGGCGGCGGATGGCATAGAGCCGATCCTGCAGATGACCTGCCGCTACCGCAACCGCATCGCCTTGGAAAGTGATATTCTGGGCGCCAGCGCCCTAGGGGTACGCAACATTCTCGTCCTACGCGGGGACGACCCAAGCGTCGGCGATCATCCCGAAGCCAAGCCGGTCTTCGATTTCGAGAGCCGCGAGCTGCTGCAGGTCGCTGGTGCGATGGCCACGTCGGGAATGCTGCCCTCGGGGCGCAAGATCACACCGCCGCCGGCACTCTTTCTGGGTGCCGCCGACACCCCCATAGACCCGCCGGACGATTGGATACCGCAAGCGCTGATCGACAAGGCCGACGCCGGCGCGCGCTTCATCCAGACGCAGTTCTGCTTCGATACCGGCATCGTCCGCCGCTACGCGCAGGGGCTGGCCAGGGCTGGTCTGGCGGATCGCCTGTCGGTCCTCATCGGCATCGGGCCGCTGGCCTCGGCGCGCTCGGCTTTATGGATGCGCAAAAACCTGTGGGGGACGACGATCCCCGACGCCATCATCGAGCGGCTCGAAGGCGCGCGTCAGCCCAAGGAAGAAGGCATCGCCATCTGCGCCGAGCTGTTGGTCGAGTTGGCCGAAATCCCCGGCATCGGCGGCGCCCACCTGATGGCCCCGCTGAACGAGGCGGCGGTCCCCGCGGCAGTTGCGCAGTCGGGCTTGCGGAAGGCATGAGTTCTACGGGGAACGGTGATATATCAATTAGGTGACAGTATATCTATTTTTATCTATAATAGATATACTGTCTCCTAATTGATATATCACCGGCCCTGATCATCCACCGACCTGAAAGGGAGAAAACAAATGATTGTAGAGATGCGGACCTATACGGTGCAGGCTGGCAAGGTGCCGGAATTTTCCAAGATATATCAGGAGCTTGGCGAGAAAATCCAAGGGCCGATCTTGGGCAATCTGGTGGGCGCCTTCACCACCGAAATCGGGCCGCTCAACCAGATCATCCATTTGTGGGGCTATGCGGATCTGGCCGACCGCTCCGCCCGCCGGGCCGAGCTGGCCGCCAACACCGACTGGCCGAAATACATCGCCGCCGCGGTGCCCCTGCTCGAGCGAATGGAGAACAAGATTCTGGTGCCGCTGCCCTGGTCGCCGGTGAAGTAGGGAGAGCAAGGGTTCTGCTACCAACCGGCCCTACGAATGACTTGTTTTTTTGTTCCCTGGAAACGCCGAGCGGTCGTTCCTGAGCCCTCATCCTGAGCCCGTCGAGGGACGAAGGGCGCACTTGCCAGAATCCGGTCACCGGCTTCCGGTAAATTCTAGGCGAGCCCGATCTTGCCCATCTCAAGGAATTTCTCGCGACGCTCGCGGCGCAGCACGCCGCCTTCCTTGCCGACCAACGGTTCAAGCGCCTTTTCGAGCGCATCGCCGAGGGCGCCCATGGCCTTTTGCGGATCGCGATGGGCGCCGCCGAGAGGCTCGATCACGATCTCGTCGATGATGCCAAGCTCGAGCAAATCCTCGGCGGTGATCTTTAGCGCCTCGGAAGCCTCTTTCGCCTGCTCGCTAGTGCGCCACAGGATCGAGGCACAGCCCTCGGGGCTGATCACCGAATAGATCGCGTGCTCCATCATCAGGACCCGGTTGCCGGCGGCCAGTGCCATGGCGCCGCCCGAGCCGCCCTCGCCGATGATCACCGAAACCAGCGGAACCTTGATATTGAGGCAGACTTCGATCGAGCGGGCAATGGCCTCGGCCTGCCCGCGCTCCTCGGCGCCTTTACCTGGATAAGCGCCGGACGTGTCGATCAGCGTGACAACCGGCAGCCCAAAGCGGTCGGCCAGCATCATCAGGCGCTGGGCCTTGCGGTAGCCCTCGGGCCGGGCCATGCCGAAATTGTGGGTCAGGCGGGCGTCGGTATCGTCACCCTTCTCGGTCCCCATGATCATCACCGCCTGCCCGCGGAAGCGTCCGAGACCGCCGATGATCGCCCGGTCCTCGGCGAATGCGCGATCGCCGGCTAGCGGCGTGAAATCCTCGATCAGCGCCTCGATGTAATCCGAAAAATGCGGCCTTTGGGCGTGGCGCGCGACCTGCACCTTCTGCCACGCGGTGAGCTTGGAATATGTCTGTTTGAGGAGGCGGTTGACCTTTTCCTGGAGCTTGCCGACTTCGTCGGCGATGTTGAGCTCGCCGGCTTCGGTGAGGTGACGCAGCTCCTCGATCTTGCCTTCGATTTCGGCGATCGGTTTTTCGAAGTCGAGAAAGGCGGGCATGGCGTCCAGTCTATCACGAAGCCGGAGAGCGGTCACGCTGGCTGGTCTGATGGCCGGTCAGGTGACGAGTCAGGTGGGAGCGCAAGCGAATGATTGCAATCAGCCCTGTGCGCAGGCCCGCAGAAACGCCCCCGTTACCCCGCCGCGCCGATCTGCTCGGCCGTTCGCACCAGGTTTTCGGCCTGCTTAATCGAGGCGATATCGATCAGGCGGCCGTCGAGTGCGACGGCGCCGTGGCCTTCCTTTTGGGCTTTTTCCATGGCTTGCAGGATGCGCTTGGCTTTCTCGATTTCCTTTTCCGAAGGGCTGTAAATCTCGTTGGCCAAGGTGACCTGGCTGGGATGGATCGCCCACTTGCCCTCGCAGCCGAGTACTGCCGCGCGGTTGCCTTGGGCGGTGTAGCCGTCGGGGTCGGAGAAGTCGCCGAAGGGCCCGTCGATCGGCCGCAAGCCCGCGGCGCGGGCAGCGACGACCATGCGCGCGGTCGCGTAGTGCCACATATCGCCCCAGAAATAGGCGCGTTCGCCGCCCTCTTCGCCCTCGTCGGCGAGCACCCCGTAATCGGGATTGGGCCCACCGATCGCCGTGGTCCGCGCCTTGGTCGAAGCTGCGTAGTCGGCGACGCCGAAATGCAGGCTCTCATTGCGCTTGCTGGCGCCTGCAATGGCTTCGACATTGGCCATGCCTAGCGCGGTCTCGATGATCAACTCGAAGCCAATCCGCTTGGTCCGGACTTTAGCGGTCTCGATCTGGGTAACCAGCATGTCGAGCGCGTAAACATCGGCCGGGGTGCCAACTTTGGGGATCATGATCAGATCGAGGCGCTCGGAGGCCTGTTCGAGCAGGTCGACGACGTCGCGATACATATAGTGCGTGTCGAGCCCGTTGATCCGCACCGACAGCGTCTTGTTGCCCCAATCGACGTCGCCGATCGCCTCGATAATGTTCTTGCGGGCGGCCTCCTTGTCGTCAGGCGCCACCGCGTCTTCGAGGTCGAGGAAAATGACATCGGCGTCGCCCTTGGCGGCTTTTTCGAAGAATTTCGGCTGGCTACCGGGAACCGCCAGTTCCGAGCGATTGAGGCGCGGCGTGGTTTGCTCGACGATGGTGAAGCTCATGGGGGTATGCTCTCCTGTTAGGCTCGCCGGGTTTCATAACGCCTGTTAGGCTCGCCGGGTTTCATAACGATCACGCCGCCAAGACACAAAGAGAATGTTGCGGATCTTGCAAATTTCGTCACTCACTCGTTACCCGGCCAGTACCTCGAACACATCACCCGATCCGCGCGCGCCGTCGATATGGTGGCGGTGCCACAGGGCGTAGAAGAGCAGCGACCAAGCGGCGCGGCCGCCCCTGCCCTTGGGCGCGCGGAACAGGGCCTCGACCGGCTCGCGGTGGCACAGCTCGGCAATTGCCGGCTGGCCGGCGACCAAGGGTCCAAGCTCGGCGCCGCGGCTGGCGATCCAGGCGCCGACAGGCACGGTGAAACCGCGCTTGCGCTCGAAGGCACCAACCGCCGGGCAATATCGGGCGAGCCAGTGGCGCAGCACCCACTTGCCGAGATCATCGCGGATCTTGAGTTTATCGGGCAGCGAGAAGGCGAAGCGGGCGATACCCCGGTCGAGGAACGGTGTCCGCCCTTCGACGCCATGGGCCATCAGACAGCGGTCGAGCTTGAGCAACAGATCGGCATGCAGCCAACCGTGGATGTCGGTCGCCTGGGCAGTCTGAAGGGGTGAGAAGCCGGGCCGCGCCGCCTGAGCCCGCACACTGTCAAGTCCGGCCGCCCAATCGCGGTTGTCCTCGCGCAGAATGCCCATACCCTCGAACAGCCCCTTGGTGCGTGGGCGCCTGCCGCCGCGCCACCAGGGAGTGAGCAGCTTGCGGTAGCGGCCGTAGCCGGCGAACATTTCATCGCCGCCCTCGCCGCTCAGCACGACCTTCACCGAATTGCAGGCCAGGGCACCGAGCTTGTAGGTCGGCAGCACCGCATAATCGGTCGTCGGCTCGTCGAGGGCACCGGCGACGGCGGGAGCGAGGTTCCAGAAATCCTCTTGGGTGAATGTGACTTCCGAATGCTCGGCGCCGAAACTCTCGGCAACACGTGCGGCGGCCTCGCGCTCGTCATGCGCGTTGCCGCCATCGAAGCCGCAAGTGAAGGTGCGCACCGCGCTCTCGTTGAGCCGCGCCATCATGGTCAAAAGCGCCGCGCTGTCGAGGCCGCCGGAGAGAAACATGCCATAGGGAACGTCGGCGCGCTGGTGGATGCGCACGCTGTCCTCGAAAGCCGCATCGAAGCCTTCGATGGCGGCGTCGAGATCGGCGGGCGGATCGGGGATAACGCTGGGGACAGGATCGAGGGTGGTGCGATCGGCAACCCTGCCGCCGACAAGGCGCAGCGCCTCACCGGGCATCAGCCGCCGCACATTCCTGAAGACGGTCTCGCTTCCGCTGGAATATTGCAGCTGCAGAACTTCAAGCCGCTTGAGCTTGTCGATCTCGGCGGTGAGAAAACCAGCGCTAAAAAGCGCCTGGGGTTCGGAAGCGAAGGCGAACAGCGTCTCGTTCTCGAACACATAGAGCGGCTTGATCCCGAAAGGATCGCGGGCCAGCAGCACGTCACTAACCGCTGTGCCCGCCGCCGGCCGGTGCATGGCCAGCACATACATGCCGCGCAGGCTCGGCAGTGATGAAAGTCCATCGCGCTCGAAGGGATCAAGTGTGGGCTCGAAATCTGCGTTGCTGCGATAGGCGACCGCCCCGCCCTGGGCGTCGCGTAGCTCGACAAAATTATAAATCTCGCCGTTGCCGACCAGCGCGCCGCCACCAGGTCCAATCAAGGGCTGATCGCCGCCCTCGATATCAATGATTGCCAGACGGGTATGGGCGAGGCCGACATCGCCCTTCACGTAGGCCCCTTCCCCGTCGGGCCCGCGATGGCGCAACGCCGCCATCATCGCCTCAAGGGCGGCGCGGTCGGGCAGATGCCCGTCTTTGCTGAGGATGCCGGCAATGCCGCACATGGGCGCTCGATGCGATCGGAGGGAGTGATGAAGTGAGGCAGGCGTTATACCAGAAGCTGATGAGCATTACTCACCTGCTTCTGGCTGGATCTTCCGTCTACAGGCTCAGGCGCGCCCCCGACTTCTAAGGTAAACTACTTACGCGCCAGCGGATGGTGATCGCGGACCAGGGCCTTGAGGCGTTCGTCGAGGACATGGGTGTAGATCTGGGTCGTCGAAATGTCGGCGTGGCCGAGCATCGCCTGCACGCTGCGCAAATCCGCGCCATGGGCGAGGAGGTGCGTGGCGAAGGCGTGGCGCAGGACGTGCGGTGAGACGCGGGCCGGGTCGAGACCGGCCTCCAGCGCAACTTCCTTGAGGCGCTGGGCGAAGCGCTGGCGGGTCAGATGCCCGCCGCGTGCCCGGCTCGGAAAGAGGAAGGGCGAGGCTTCGCCGGGTTTAAGGAAACGACCGCGCACGTCGAGATAGGTTTCGATCGCCTCCCGCGCGATCTTGGAAAGAGGGACGATCCGCTCGCGCCCGCCTTTGCCTCGGATCGTCAGCCAGCGCGGATCGCGGGCGACGCAGGATAGCGGCAAGCCGACCAGCTCGGAGACCCGCAAGCCGGTGGCGTAGAGCATTTCGAGGAGCGCCAGGAGGCGCGTGCCTTTGTCGCCCGGTTGCCGGCGCGCGGCTTCGAGCAAAGCCTCGACCTCATCTTCGGAGAGCAGCTTGGGCAGGGGCCGGCCGCGCCGCGGGCTGTCGATAGTCTGGCAGGGATCGTCTTCGCGGATGCCTTCGCCGCACAAAAAACGGTGGAATTGCCTCACGCTCGAAAGCCGGCGCGCGGCGGTCGGTGCGGCAAGGCCCTTATCGGCCATTGCACTGAGATAGTTGCGGATCGCCGCAACATCGGCCTCATGCGGGCCGCGCCCCAGGGTCGCGAGGAATTCGGCAAAGGCGCGCAGATCGTGGCGGTAAGCTTGCAGCGTATTGGCCGAAGCACCGCGTTCGCCGACGCACATTTCCAAAAAGGATTCGATATGGCGAAAGTCGATTTCGGCAACCAGCGGCGGCGCGCCATGGGAGAGTCCGATCACCCCGCCCACCGGTCAATTCTCATTGGACTCAAAAACCATTGGCCAGCGCCGCTTCGACTGCCAGCGCCCGAACTTCGCGGGTCAAGCCGACTTGGCGCAGGCTGGTCAGCACGAAATCGAGATCGACGCTGTCGAGCGCCGAGAGCGCGCCCTTCTCGATGCCGGCGAGGGCGGAAAGCACCGTCTCGCCTTTGCGGCTGGTGAACGCCGCTGCCCGCATGCTGCGCCACAGCCGCGGCACCGCGCCGCGGGTGCGCGCAATTGCGGCCTTGGGTAATAGCTGGGTCCAGTCTTCTGCGCGGCTCCTCTCGTCCTCGACCGCGCGAAAGAGTGTGTAGAGGATGGCGATGCGGCGCACCGCGTCGCTCGGCTTATCGCGGCGTTGGATCAGCGCCCAATTGTGCAGGCGGGCAGTGTCCCACACCATCCGATCAGGAGCGGCGAGCCGGACGATCGGCCACAGGCGGGTCGCCGGCTCGGAACCCTGGCCGCTTTCGAGAAGCTTGTACCAGCCAGCAGCAAGTTGCCACTCGCCGGCGTATAACAGCGCCCGCGTCGCCGCTGCGGCAAATCCCGAAAGCTTGGCATCAGGCACCATGTCGGCAACGATCGGCGCCAGCACCCGGGCGGCCAGCGAATAGTCCCATTTCTTGCGCGCCAGCCGCCATGCTGCCGTTAAGATCGCCGCGCGCCTTCCGGCATCCCGCTCGGCGCGGGCCGCCTGATAGAGCCGGGCGCGGGCGCGTGCATCGTAGCGCCGCTTGGCCCGGGCTATGGCGATGTTAAGCTCGCCCTTGCCAATCGGTAACGCGGCGTAAATGCCGGCCAAGGCTTTGGGCGCCAGAATGCCGGTGCGGGCCAAGGTTTCGCCGGCGGCCAGTCGCTCGGCGATCGGAGTATTCCCGGATAGGGCCAGGGTTTTCAGAACCGCCACATCCTCGGTCTTGATCACATCGCGCGGCAGACGCAGCTTGGCGGCGTCAGCGAGGACGAGGTGGGTTGGCCCGGCCTTGGCCAGCGAACGCAGGCGAATGCGCCGATCGTAAGCCACCGCTTCAACCAATTGCTCCCAGGATTCGTCGGGGATGGCGCCTTCCTCGCGCAGCAGGTTGAGCCCGAGGGCTGCCCTGTCGCCGTCTTTTTCGAGCGCCTGGCAGACGATCAGCGCGCGCCGCGTGTCGATCGTGATCCGGGCGGCGAGATGACGGCGCACGGCCCGGCAGGCCTCCTTCGCATCGCCCTTCAGAAACGCCACGTTCGCCTCGATAACCGAGAGGCGGGCGCCGGTAAGGGTCGACGGCGTGACCTTGATGAGCGACGCCGCGTGTTCGACCTCGCCCATGCGGTAGAGCCGGTCGAGGCGTTTGGCGACCAGACTCTCGCCGACGACCAGTCCGCGTGGGGCAACGGCACGGGTCAGCAGAAGGCGGATCGCCAGATCGCGCAGGGTCGGCGAGCGGTATTGAAGCGGCAACTGCGCCAGTAGACTGGCTACCGTGGCACGGCTGCTACCATTCCACAGCGATGCGCCGAGACCGCCTTTGTCGTCGTCGAGCACGCCGACGGAATCGGGATTGAGACGATCGAGATTTTGGATCCGCATGCCACCGCGCGGTGTTGTCCCACCTTCGGGCGACGCACCCCTGGGCTGAGCTTGGGGGCTGAGCTTCACCGGGGGGCCGCTTTGGGCCAGCGCGGTACCGGCGCCGGTTAGCACAAGCGCAAGAACCGCGAGAAGAAGGCAAATTAATTTGACCGATGCTTTGATGGCGTTTCTCTTTCTTCTGCCCGAAGCACGACTTGGCTTATGACCGAAGTACGACCTGGCGCCACGCTCGAATAGGCCCTGTCGCATCCGCGCGCCATTGAAGCGGGCGAATGACCGCTTG
>JAPULJ010000140.1 GCA_027295145.1 Alphaproteobacteria bacterium
CTGGCTGATCGGCCCGACATCGTAGCGCGGTGCGCCCTTCTCCTTGAGCAGCCGCAACCAGCCCCGGTCCAGCATATGGGTGTGTACGTCGATGACGGTCATATCGGGCCAGACTCCTTGGTGTGAAAAACCCCTGGCGCGATTGTGTCCGATCCTCCGGCGAGGGGCAAACGGCGCGTGGCGCGAGCCGCGGCCTCTCCCAAAAGATTACAAAATACAACAACCCTGTGCGCAAGCCGGCCTAAAGTGTCGACAAGAACACATTGTCAATCCATTTCAGCGATATCGCTCTTCGATAATAATGCGTGCGCTTGCCGCAGGGTTTCCAATGCTTGCTGGCGGTCGTCGGCCGTCATGGCGTCGAGATCAATTTCGACCCTTAGTGCGGGTTGCTCGGCGCGGAATCTTCGTTGCTGTCGATCGAGGGTCGCAAAGGTATCGATAACCCTGTAGGTTGCGACGGGATACGCAAGTCCCTTTATCTCAGCCTGTCCATGCTCTTCGCAGTGAATGTGCTCTTTGACATGTGCGAAGGTTTCATAGGAAACGAGTATATCCCCCGGCGTGGCCAGTGATTCCAACCGCGACGCGGTGTTCACCGCGCCCCCGATGATGGTGTAGTCCAAACGATCTTCGCTTCCGAAATTACCGACCGTGCAGAAACCAGTATTAATTCCCATTCGACATTTGAGTGGCTTCTCGATGCCATTCCCTCGCCAGATGCCCGCGAGTTCGTCCAGCCGCAGGCGCATGGCTACCGCCATCTCCACGCAGGCGATCGCATCCTCCTTGACGCCTTTGCTCTCCGGGTCACCAAAGAAGATCAGGATGGCATCACCGACGTATTTGTCGATCGTCGCCCCATGATCCAAGGCTATCTGTGACATTTCGGTCAGATAATGGTTCAGCAATTGAGTCAGTTCCTCTGACTCGAGCCGGTCGGCCAGTCCGGTAAAATCCGCGATATCGGAGAAAAATATCGTCAGCTTTTTTCGGCTGCTCGTGATTTTGACCTCCTGCCTACCGCTGAAGATCGAGTCGTAGACCTGAGGTGAGAGGTATTTCGCCAACTGATTGGACAACTGCTCCAACGCCTTTGACTTTTCGGCAAGTTCCTCTTCCCGGTCTTTTATCTCGGTGATGTCGGTATACACGGCAACATAGCCGCCGTCCTCTGTGCGTCGTTCGCTGATCTGGAACCACTTCCGCCGGCCTCGACGCTGAACGAAGCTCCCCGACGGATTTCGATGACGCTTTAGCCGAGTTTCAATCCAAGCATCCACGGATTCGAAATCGTTCACCTCATCGATGAGGCTCCTTTCGACGGCAGCCCGAATGACCGTTTCGAACGATGTGCCCGGCTTCACATCGTCAGACATTCCCGGATACAACTGTTCGTGATAGCGGCTATTGCAAATGACGAGTTTGTCGTCCGCGTCGTAAAGGGAGAAGCCCTCCGAAATGCTTTCGATGGCATCTTGAAGTTGGGCTTGCGCGCGGATTGTCTGGGCCTCGGCCTCCGCCTGTCGTTTCGCGAAGCGCTGCTGACGACTTGCCAGCCAGACCATGCCGGCCGCCATTAGGACGAGAGCCACCAGCGGCACGATCAACTGATCGCGCAGCAGCGAAAGCTTGCCGGATTGGCGTTCGAGAATTTCATAGGCAATGCGATCGGCCTCGGCCGTCTTGTCGAGGACCTGGCCCAAGGTTTCGCGGGCGCGCGTTGCCACCAGTTCCAGGACGATCGGCGATGACGGCGGCAAGTCGCCAAACCCCTCTTCGATCCATATCTGTACGTCGTCGACGGTGGGACTGAGCGCAGCATGCAGCGCCGAGGCGCCGATCAGGGTGTCGAAGGTATAACGGTCCCGCAATCTCTGTAGATCCGCGGCGACCACCCGAAGATTTTCGCGCACACTTTCGACGTTGCCTTTCGTCGGAAGCACCTGCGCGGCATCCGTTACAGCCAGGAAGCTGTAGAAATTGCGTGCTACTTGCTCCATATCGCGCCGTTCTTGCATAACGCGGAGCGGCAATTCATCCTCGACGCTCTTGACCGCTATTTGCACATAGGTAACGACGCCGACCGATGCCAAGATGACCAGCACGATCAGGATGGTCATGCGGAAAAATCGGATGCGACCCCAGAGCCTTTCGATCATATCCAGTTTTCCGGGCGCGTGCCCAAAACCTCAAATCCGATTATTGGTCCCAACCCCAACGCTGTTGACTGCCGTCGCCGCTATTACTTCAACAGATTGACTTCGCGATAGAACCGTTCGGCACCCGGATGCAACGGGACGCCGATACCACGCAGCGCCGTATCAAGTTGCACCTGCGCGCCCTTGGGGTGTCCTTCGTCGAGTAGATTCCGGGTCCGTTCATTCCAAAGTGCCCGGGTAAGGTCGTAGACGAACCCTTCATCCAGATCCGCGCGAATAATCAATTGCGTGCCGATATCGACGGTGGGTATATCGTCGTCGATACCCACGTAGGTCCCGGCCGGAATAATCCCCGGCGCAAAATAAGGCCGCTCGGCAACGAGTGTCCTGACAGTCCGTTCGCTAAGCGGAACCAATCGTATATTCGCCGTCTTCGCGACGTCGATCACCGAACGCGTCGGATATCCCGCCACGAAGAAGAACGCGTCCAGCTGGCCTTGCGCCAGCATTGGGCCGGCATGATTATGCTTGATATAGAGGGGATGTAGATCGCTTTTCCTAATGTTGAGAGAGGCGAGAATCAATTCCGCCGTGGCCAAGGTGCCGGAACCGGGTTCGTCCAATGCGACGCGCTTGTCGGCCAAGTCCGCCACTTCAGCAATACCCGTAGTGGCCGTGGTGACGATATGCAGGCTCCCCGGATAGAGATTGGCGACCACGCGAAAGCCGGTCAACGGACCACTATTGGCGAATCGCTCCGTTCCCGTATAGGCCCAGTACACGACGTCCGCCTGTGCCAGACCGGCGTCAATCTTGCCGGCGGAAACCGCTTCGACATTCGCAACCGAGCCGTTTGAAACCTGCGCCACGGCGATTAACCCCGGCACACCGCAACGGTTCGGGTCCGGGCACTCCGTATCGGATTTTGCGCCGCTTAGGCCTTTGGCGATCAGCGTTCCGATCGGATAAAATGTGCCTTTCTTGCTGGCTGTCGCGATGCGGAAAATTTTTAATTGTTCGGCCGCCCATGCATTGCCTCCCACGAAATTAGCGGCAAGCATCAAGACGAAGAAAAACCTGATCGTCGGACGAATTCGCGATAGGTATCTGCTGATAACCATTAATCTTGCCCTTAATTTGTCGCCGTCAGCTGTCGCCGATCATTTCGGGACCAGGCCTGGGGGAACGTCGAGGCCGACCTCTTCATAGTAGCGAGCCGCACCCGGATGAAGTGGCAGTGGCAAGCCGATCAACGCCTTCTCCAAACCCATCGCCGTCGTCGCCGGATGCATGGAACGCAGCAACGGCAGATTCTCATATATGACCTTTGTGATCCGATACACCGCCTCTGCATCCACATCCGCGCGGACCGCGAGAATATTGGGTTGGGAGATGGTCTCTATAGGCTCGCTCTGTTCGGGATAGGTGTTGGCCGGAATCGTGTACCGCGTCCATAAGTCCAAACCACCGTCGGCCTTTTGCGCCTGCGCGGCCGTGAAACTCAGGATTGAGATCTGGTTTCCCAGGACGGCCTTGATGCGCGAGACAGCGCCGGTCGGCACGCCGGCAGGTGTTCCCATGCCGGCAACTTGACCCCGTTGCAGAGCATCAGCGCTGGGCCCATAGCCGAGGTAGATCAGATCGAAGTCCCGATCGATATCAATGCCAAGATTGCCGAGCAGGAATCGATTGGAGGCCAGAGTGCCGGAATTTTTCTTTCCCAACGCCATGGCTTGGCCCCGCAAGTTGGCGAGATCCGCAATCGTTCCCGATTTTAAATGCTGCGCGAGAATGCTAAATTGCTCGACGTTCTGCCATAGCATAGTGACGGCGCGCAGCGCATTTTGTGGACCGGCCTTGGCGATCGGTCCCTTGCCGTGCCGGGCATAATACCCGAATAGACCCTGCAGGATGGCGAATTGGGCTTCGTTGTCACGCAGCAATTGAATATTTTCACCCGATCCGGCGGAGTTGAAGGCCGTCATCTCGATTCCGTGGGACGCTTTCAGTTTCGCCTTCGTCAGGGTCGCGAGCGCAACGCCGACCGGGTAATACGTACCCCCCGCACTGGCGGTTGCCAGGAAATATTTTCGTTCCTTCCCGGCAGCCGAATTCAACACGGCATAAGCCGCGACAACAGACATCAGGATCAGATAAAGGCCGCCCTGGCGAATCGAAATCATTTAATCGATTTATCCCGGATTGGCTTCAAGCCCGCGGAAATCGTACTTCATTTCGATCATGGAGGAAACGGTATTCCCTCGTAGGCCATATGGAACGCGGCGGGGCGACCATGTGGTAGGCGGCCCCCTAATTCGACATCACGAAATCCCGATCTTGGCAGCCGGCATTCCTGTCCCATGGCCGCTCTTGGACGGAAAATCGACTTGGTTATGCGTTTCGAGATTACAGGCACAAATTTGGCGGACCGGCGGCCTTGGTCGCGGCCTGGACGGTCCGGTAGGAAACCGGTTTAATCGCCGGCCACTCAAAAAGGTCTCTGACAGCCGCGACTGGCTATGGCCGCGGTTCCAAATCAACCGACCGGAAGGCTGACAACCACGCCATGACCCTGGATCCGGGCGTCCTGCTTCTGGTGCTTCTGGCGGCGGTCTTGCATGCCAGTTGGAACGCGCTGATCAAGGCCGGCGGCGACCATCTGGTGGTGACCGCGATCATCATGTTCGTGCCGATCCCGCCCGCCATCGCCATCGTGCTTCTGCAGCCGGCCATGGCGGCGGCGGCCTGGCCCTACGTGATCCTCTCCGCGGTGGTCCATTGGATCTACTTCGGGGTCCTGATCGGCGCCTACCGCTACGGCGATTTTAGCCAGGTCTACCCGATCGCCCGCGGCAGCGCGCCGGCGATGGTCGCCTTCGAGGCCTGGATCTTCGAAGGCGAGGCGCTGAGCGCCACGGAAACCCTGGGCGCGCTGATCGTCTCGGCCGGCATCGTCAGCCTGGCCTGGCGGCGGCGCGGCGGCGCGGTGCCGACTCACGAGCCCAAGGCGATCGCTTTTGCGCTGCTGACCGCACTGACCATCGCAATCTACCTGCTGGCGGACGGCATGGGCGGGCGCCGTTCGGGCGATCCGCTGGTCTATGTCTGCTGGCTGTTCATTCTCCAGGGCCTGCCGCTCGCCGCCGTCACCCTGTGGCGGCGGCGCGGGCGCCTTGCCGAATCGCTCCGGCCGAACCTGACCCAGGGTATCCTCGGCGGCGCGATCGCCTGTGTCTCCTACGGCATCGCGGTCTGGGCCATGAGCGTGGCGCCGCTCGCCCACGTGGTCGCCGTGCGCGAAACCTCCGTGCTGTTCGGCGCGGCGCTGGGCGCGCTGGTGCTCAAGGAACCGTTCGGCCGCTATCGCATCCTCGCCTCGGCCGTGGTCGCCGCCGGCGCGGTGCTGCTGAACCTGGGTCGGTGACGGGGCGCGGAGACCTTCGTTACGGCGACGGGTGGTAGCGGTGGCTAAGTCAAGTCGATCGATCGCAGGGCATCGCGAAGCTGCTCCTCGCCACGATGCGAAGGAACCATGGGCGATCTCGCAACCCCACGGGCGATGAATTATATTGGCCGCCTGGAAAGCGCTGGTGCGGTTAAAGGGAGGCCGAAGGCAGATGCAACCGACCGTATTTATTGCAACGCCATTGGAAGACGATCAGGTCGTTCGGATATTCGCAGCCGCGGAGGGCCGTGCGATTGTCGTACACGAGCCCGATCTGCTTCCTCCCGTTCGCTATGTCGCGGACCATAAGGGACGTGCGGATTTCGTTCGGACGGCGGAACAACAGGAGCGCTGGAAGGCTCGCCTGGCGGAAGCCGACTTTCTCTGGGACATACCGCCCCTCGACGGTCTGCCGCTGTTGGGCAGGAAATGGGCGCCGAAACTACAATGGGTTCAGACCACGAGTTCCGGTGTCGGTCCGACGATCGAGAAATCGGGCCTGGCGGAAAGCGGCGCGATCGTAACGACCGCGAAAGGAATTCATGCCGAGCCCCTGTCGGAGTTCGTGTTGTTGGCGATTCTCATGCACGTCAAACGACTCCGGCATTTGCAGGCCGAGCAGGCGGCCCATCGCTGGCAACGCTATTGCGGCGAGGCATTGACCGGAAAAACAGTCGCGATCGTCGGAGCGGGCGAGGTCGGACATCGTGTCGCGCAAGTCTGCAAGTTCATGGGAATGCGGGTCTTGGCCATGAGCCGGCGACTGACCGCAAACGAAGGCCAGGCGCGCGGTTACGATGGCGTATTTTCCCGCACCCAGATGGCGGAGGTATTTGCGACCGCCGATGCTGTCGTGCTTGCCGTGCCGCACACATCGGAAACCGAGCGAATGATCGATGCGGAGAAACTTGCGGCCATGAAACCGGACGCAATTCTCGTCAACATCGCCCGGGGACAGGTGGTCGACGAATCCGCGCTGATCGATGCCGTGCAGAACCACCGGATCGGATTTGCCGCGCTCGACGTCGCACAGACCGAACCGCTGCCGGTCGATAGTCCGCTATGGGATCACCCCAACGTTCTCATAAGTCCGCATTCCGCATCGACGGTCGTAGATGAAAACAGAAAGATTACGGACATCTTCATTCATAATATGGAATGCCTGTTGGACAACCGGCAGAGCAACATGAAAAACGTCTTCGACAAATCGCAGCTCTATTGATGGCGGCGGTATTCGATCACCTCGGTCGGGAGAGGTTACGACCGGCCAATCGCTGGCACTCGCGAGTCATAGTGACGGTTCTTCGCCTGTTAAGAATGTTTACTCAATCGGTGGATTGCGGCATAGTGCAGCATAATAAAATCGGGCAAAGTCTCAAAACCGGGAGGACACTCATGACGCGCTTTATCACACTTTGTCGGATAGCCGCCGTTGGGCTGGCGATCTCCATCGGCATGGTTTCGGTATCGCAAGCTGCCGAAATCGTCTGGCGGATGGCCACAAAACAGCCTGCGGAGAGCAACGAAGGCAAGGCATTTCAGCGTTTTGCCGACAAGGTCGCGGAATTTTCCAACGGCCGTGTGGAGGTCAAGGTCTACCCCAACGAACAATTGGGCAAGACGGAAGCGGTTCTGGAACAGATTCAGGCCGGAACCGTCCATCTTTATCCCGAAGGCTCGGCCTATCTGGCCAAATGGGTCGACGACGTCAAATACTCGTCCGCGCCCTTCATGTTCGAGAGTCGCGAACACTGGGCGAACTTCATGAAGTCGGACCTGTTCAAGGGTTGGCTCAGCGAAATCGAGTCCAAAGCGGGCGTTACCCTCCTAGGGGATCCAGCTGCCTACATGCGCGGGCCCTATCGGGTGATGGTGACAAAAAAACCGTGGTCGTCGCTCAGTGAGATGCAGAACGTCAAACTGCGCATGCATCCCAATCAGCTTGCCGCGGATGTCTGGACCCATCTGGGTGCGGAGGTGCGCACGCTGGGCTGGACGGAAGTCTACAGTTCTATCAAACAGGGCATCGTCGAAGCGGTTAATTCGCCGG
>JAPULJ010000141.1 GCA_027295145.1 Alphaproteobacteria bacterium
ACCCACCCAGGGCGCGAGCGACCGGTCGCCGAGGAAGGCCGGCAGGTGGGTGGCGATGAAGGCGAGCTGGAAGCCGCAGGCGAAGAAGCCGATCGTCAGCAGCCAATACCCGCCGTGCTGACGAGCCTCACGGAGCGCTTCGGCAAGCGACTGTTTCTCGGTCTCGAGCGGCGTGTTCGGGCGGCCGGCCAGCCCTGGCGCCAGCAGGATACCGAGGGCCGACATCAAAGCCAGAGCAAGGAACGTCGTTACCCATCCAAACGCACCGAGAAGACCCTGGGCCGCCGGCACCACCACGAAAAGGCCGATCGAGCCGAGCCCCGTGCCGATGCCGAGCGCGACGCTGCGCTTCTCGGGCGGATAGAGCCGACCGATCGCGCCGAGGACAATGGCGAATGTGGTTCCGCTCAATCCCAACCCGACCAGAAGACCGAGGCTGAGATAGAGCCCGGCCGGATCGCTGCTCACTGCGGCCAGCGCCAGCCCGCCGGCATAGAGCGCCGAGCCGAGGGCGATGACGCGGCCGCTGCCGTAGCGGTCGGCGAGCATCCCGGCGAAAGGCTGGGCGATGCCCCAGACGAGGTTCTGCAAGGCGACCGCCAGGGCAAAGACCTCGCGCCCGGCGCCGATTTGCTTGGAGACCGGTTCAAGAAAGAGTCCGAAAGACTGGCGGGTTCCTAGAGCAATCGCGATCACCAGGGAGCCGATGAGGAGCGCTATGAGCCTTTGCCGGCCGGCCAAGCCGGATCGGGCGTTGCGGTCGGCCAGAAGATTGCTTGCTGTGGTCCCCATCGGCTGAACCCCTTTTGTCCTCAAACTACGCTCGGGGTTCGATCTAGCCTCCATATTAAGATCACACAAACGAATTGTTATGATATATCATATCAAAAATAATGATGTATAAAATTTTCTCCGGAGACAATGTGATGCAGAGGTTGCTCGATATCGACCTGTTACGCAGTTTCGTTGCCGTCGCCGAGGCGCACAGCTTCACCCGCGCAGCGGCGCGTCTGAGCCGGGTCCAGTCGGCAGTAAGCATGCAGATCAAGCGGCTGGAGGAGGCCTTGGACCGCCGGCTCTTCGAGCGCGACAGCCGCACGGTCACGCTGACCCGCGACGGCGAGGCGATGCTCGGCCACGCCCGACGCATGTTGAGCCTCAACAACGAAGTCTTCGAAGATATGAGCCGCCCGATCATGGCCGGCAGCGCCCGGCTCGGGGCGTCCGACGTCGCCAGCTACCTGCTGCCGCAGATCCTGCCCCGCTTCGCCGTCGCCTATCCAAGCCTGCGGCTCGAAATCGCCTGCGACCGGTCATGGAACCTGCTCGACCAGCTCGATGCGGGCGAACTCGACATTGCCCTGGTAACGCAAGCCGGCGAGCGCGGCGGGGGGCGGCTGATCCGCCAGGAACCGCTGGTCTGGGCGGCCGCGCGCGGGCACTTGGCCCATGAGCGCGACCCCGTGCCGCTGGCCCTGTTCGGTGCCGGTTGTATCTATCGCGAGCAGGCGATCGCGGCGATGGACGCGGCGGGCAAGCGCTGGCGCCTAGCCTATTCGAGCGTCAATCAGTCGGGGCTCACGGCGGCGGTCGAGGCCGGGCTGGCGGTGGCCACGGCGGTCCAGAGCACTCTTGGATCCGGGCACCGCGTTCTTGGCCCAGCCGAGGGCTTCCCGCCGCTGCCCAATATCGAAGTGCAGATGTTCACGCGCTCCGGCGCTATCGCGGAGGGCATCGCCCGCGAAATCGCCCGAGCGGTCGAGGCCGAGGCGCGCTACCCGATGTGAGGGCACTTTGCAAGGGAATGGGCTTATGCCAAAAGCCGGGAGTGTCTCAGCTTGAAATTCTGCTAGAAGCAATGTCCAGAATGTCGGCATTTCAGCTGATGATGTCTATTTTGCGCCCAACGGCGGATCTTGGCGCACGGTCACCGGTAGAGCCGCTGCTGACCCAGAGCGGTCATATAACGACAGGATTTGGCCTCGCAATTTGAGGTAGAGTCCTTGAGTAATCGATGATCCGTCTACATGAAAAGTCCGGGAAAATACTATTCTATGTCACGATTAGCCCGGCTTACGAGTCCGTCCGGTTACTCGGCGGGGTGGGTATTGCGCTGCCGCCCGGACTTTCTACGCGCGAGGGAACTGGTCCAATAGGTAACCCGCTCGAGGATCTCATCGAGCGGGGCCGTCTTTATTATGTAGTCGTCGCCGCCTGCCTGGATTCCTTTCCTCACATAGTCGATATAGTCGAGTGAAGTAAGGAAAACGATCGGTGTGTCGCGATCGATCAGCGCCCGGGCCCGGCGGCAGGTTTCGATTCCATTCAGCTCGGGCATCATGATGTCGAGCAGCACCAATCTCGCCTGAACCCGGTGGAGCAGGCTAAGCGCTTCCAGGCCGTTGGCGGCGGCCATGACTTTGAAGCCGTGGGCGGTGAAGAAATCCGTGTACAAACGGCGCAACTCCGGGTCGTCCTCTGCAAGGACTATGGTTTTGGTGCTCATAGAGTCGGTTTGCCATAATTCCAGAAAGTAATTCCTCGACTATAAGCCGAAATTGGTTAATCAGAATTAAAACCGAGTTACTCCATTTGGTTTTCGCATCACCGTCCATCTTGCGGGATTGACATTGGGAGGCAATGCCTTGAACCCGTTCACAGCCAATCCCAATACGATGGCCGCTTTCGGACCATGAGCCGAAAGTGTCTCAGTTTGAAATATTACTAAACACGACGCTCAGAACGTCTGTTATTCGGCGGAAATTGTTTGCTTTGCGCCCAACGCTAAATCTTGGAGCACCGTTTTTTATACAGTCACTCCTGAACAATTGCAGACAACTCCGGAATGCATGCGACCGACTGCGATTCTTATCTGTTTCGGGAAATCGCAATTCGAATTTCAAAATTGACCGGCGCGACTTGCCATCCTGTGCCGCACGCATATCTTGCTTTCGGAAACTGAAATCCACCACTGAGAAAACCATCCTATGAGCGATCTTTCCGCCTTTTCGATCACCAAGCGTTGGCCGGCACAGCATCCCGACCGCATTCAGCTTTATTCTCTTCCCACGCCCAACGGCGTGAAAATCTCAATTATGCTCGAGGAATTGGGGCTGCCCTACGAGCCACATCTGGTGTCCTTTGGCACGGACGATCAATTGACGCCGGAATTTCTCTCGCTCAACCCCAACAACAAAATTCCCGCCATCATCGATCCGGATGGACCTGGCGGTAAACCACTGCCGTTATTCGAGAGTGGCGCCATCCTGCTTTATCTAGCGGAAAAAACCGGCAAGCTGATCCCTGGCGACCCCGCAGAACGCATCGAATGCATTCAATGGCTGATGTTTCAGATGGGCGGCGTCGGCCCGATGTTTGGCCAGTTTGGTCATTTTTACAAATTTGCTGCCGAAAAGGTTACAGACCCCTATCCAACCGATCGCTACACTTCTGAAACGCAGCGATTGCTGAGTGTCTTGGAAAGTCGGTTGGACGCTCGCGACTTCATCATGGGGGACCAATACACGATCGCGGATATTGCCATCTTCCCGTGGGTACGTGTGCTGGGTGGCTTTTATGACGGTGCCGAGAAGCTGGAGTTGAACAATTACCCTAAGGTCATGGCACATGTTGAGCGCTGCGAAGCACGTCCGGCCGCGGTAAAAGGGTTGGTCACGCCCGCGCGGGACTAGCCAGTGGGCGCAATTAGACGCATGATTGTGCTGCTTGTACGGGACGAATAACGGTATTGGTGAAGGGTTATGATCCAAGCTCAAATACACAACGGCTCCAATGCAGCCATTTTTTCAAATAATATCAATATATTGGAGCAATCCGACCCGGCTCATTGTTTTTCCAAGTCACCAATAAGTCACCAGAGGGGAGTGTTTCACTCAGATTTCGGTCTGGTTTGCGGCGTCGTGTTGCTCTCTGAAAACTTTCCGCTTTAGCGATTACAAGGCAGGGGGCGCCGCTCGGACGCCCCTCTAAGTCGCAGTGTCGCCGTCGAGTTTCAGGCGGTGTCCGGCTCAAGAAAACCGCGTGCGCTGACGGCCGCGCGGCTTCGGGCATAGGAAATGCTTGGACATGTTGTGCTCCCCAGTTGATAGCCCCGGGGGCACAGGCGATTCGTGGTATGTGAAGATGTAGGCATTGACCGATCACCCCGAGCGCTGGTTGATGCTTAGGACCGTCGGGGTGCAACCCACACCTCGGCGGTCCGCTTTTTAGGCGCTCGCCGGTAGCGAGGTGTCAAGAACGTCATATTGACGTGTTGCCGCGCCGTCACTGAGGTAAAAGCGCGCCGCGCGATCCCCTCCGCCGCCGCGTCGAATAGCCAGCGTACATGATGCGCTCCCGGGTTGATGGCCCTGGAGGCACAGGCGATTCGTGCTAAATGGATATGTAGGCATTGACCGTGCCTCCCTCAGTGCCCGGTTGGTGCTTAGGACCGTCGGGGTGTTCCTGCACTCCGGCGGTCCGCCTATTACGCGCCGACGCTGGCGCGGCGTCAATATACGTCATGTAGACACATCAATCGGCCAGGCGGTCCGCGGCGGGATCGGCAGGTGTGGCAAATTTGCCGGTTCGCAGATCGACTTATCGTGCGGTAGCGGAATTCCGGCACCGTCAAGGAAACTCCGCTGACCACCTGTGACCGACCTCGACTCGCCCGTTAGGTTTCGCCTACCCTTTCCCAACCAAAAGGATAGGGAGGGAGAAATGGGCAAGGCATCTGGGTTTGATACCGTAGGCGTCACAAAGGTTGGCGCCCTTAGAGACGGCCGGATCAGCCTTCAATTTACAGGAACAGACGGCGACGTTCGCAACGTCTTTATTCCTGCTGCGTCGGTCTCCAACATGGTAACTACGCTTCTTGCGCTCTGCGCCAAAATCGAACTCCCCAAGAATGTCGGCGATAAGATGGAGGGCCAACACAATATGTCTATCCGCGAAATTGGTATTGGCGCTGCGGAAGATGGGTCGGAGTTTTCGATAGTTGTACGAACAATCGACAATCTCGAACTGCGGTTCCAGTTAACTCCAGAATCCATCGAATCGTTTGCGGGCGGCTTGATCGCGACGTTATCCGCACATGGGCGATCTCCCACCCAGACTCGTCCTGAGGTAACGCGTCACTAGTCATTTTCATTTGACCGCCTCATTCAAGGAAACTCCGGCAACCTCTGCGGCGCACCCGGTCAGTCGCGCCTGGGAGGGCGCTGGGGGGCATTGTTAATAATGCTGCCCCCTACTAGCCGAACTCCCCACGGCCTTGCCGGCGCTCTTGGACTCGCGCTGCGCGGCAGGGGCCGTGCTCACGAT
>JAPULJ010000142.1 GCA_027295145.1 Alphaproteobacteria bacterium
GTTGCCCAGCTTGGCGCAAAAGAAACCGCAGCGGCAGTTACCGAGCTTGATTCCGACGATGTGGTCCATGTCATCGAAGACCTCGACCAAGTAGTTCAACAGCAGGTGCTCGAGGCTTTACCAGCTGAAGACCGGGCCCTAGTCGAAGAAAACCTCGCTTATCCCGAAGATAGCGCAGGCCGCCTCATGCAGCGCGAGCTGGTCGCCATCCCCGATTTCTGGTCAGTAGGCGAAACCATCGATCATATGCGCGAGAGCAAGGACCTGCCCGATGATTTCTACGACATCATCGCTGTCGATCCCAAGCATCAACCAGTCGGCACGATCCCGCTCAATCGTTTATTGCGGACCCGGCGATCGGTTCGGATGAAGGAGATCCTGGCGCCGGAACTGTATTCGGTTCCGGTTGCCACCGATCAAGAGGACATCGCACGGCTGTTCCGCCAGCACGATCTCGTTTCGGCTCCGGTGGTCGACGATAGCGGGCGGCTGGTCGGAGTGATCACGGTCGATGATGTCGTCGATGTCATCGACGAGGAGGCCGAGGAAGACCTGATGCGTCTCTCGGGTGTTGGCGAAACCGATATCTTCCGTGCTGTGCTGGCCACCGCGCGCTCCCGGTTTTCGTGGCTCTCGATCAACATTCTTACCGCGATTTCGGTGTCGGTGGTGATCGGTTTCTTCGAGGCCAGTATCAGGCAGGTCGTGGCCCTCGCCATACTAATGCCGCTCGTCGCCTCGCTTGGCGGTAATGCCGGCACTCAGACTCTGACCGTCGCCGTGCGGGCGCTGGCAATGCGCGAGTTAACGGGCCAGAACATGTTGCGCTACATCGGCAAGGAATTGATGGTGAACTTTTTAAACGGGGTCCTGCTTGCCATTATCATTGGTTTCGCCGCCGGCTGGTGGTTCGCCCGCGTCGATCTCGGACTCGTCATCGCCGCTGCCATGGTCGTCAATCTAATCGTTGCGGGGGCGGCCGGAAGCTTGGTGCCGCTGGGCCTGCAACGCGTCGGGGTCGATCCGGCGATCGCCTCCAGCGTATTTGTTACCACGCTGACGGATATGGTTGGTTTTGTGGCGTTCCTTGGGCTGGCGACGATTTTCCTGCTGTAGGCACACTATTATCAGCGGATGAAATTTACGATAGCTGGCGAATCAACCGTAAAATCTGCCCACGCCTTTCCGTATCGATCGCCTAATAGCCCGAGGCCTGTCGGGCACGGTGTTATTCAGGCGCCGATGCAGCATCGATGCAACGCTGATGCGGCGCCGATCCAGCGCCGATGCGATCCAAATATTGACAATCGCCGAGAGGCGCGATACCTTACGTTTACGTAAACGTAAGGTATCGCTTTTTTTTGGCAACAGTGAAGATATCCGCGAGCGCTCAGAAGCGTTCCTCGATATACGCAAACCTAGCTATGTCGGTCGGTGAAGTGCGAAACGGTATTGTCGTCGTAGGTGGAGGCAATCAATGGGTGAAATGATCCGTGTTCAAATCGACCGGGGGACAAGGTGCGCCTGTCCCTTCCCCAATGAGATCGGAGTCAAAGGGGCGCGCTTTCTAGGAGAGGCGGTATGAGTAAGTCCGCTGCGGCAATCGAAAACGATGCCGGCGATACGTTTTCGATCACCGAGCTTGCCCAGGAATTCGACGTTACCACAAGGACGATCCGATTTTACGAGGATCAGGGCCTGGTGGCCCCGGCGCGGCGTGGGCATTCGCGCATTTATGCGCAGCGCAATCGCACCCGGCTTAAGTTGATCCTGCGAGGCAAGCGTCTCGGATTTTCCCTTGCCGAAGTTGCCGAGATTATCGAGCTCTACGACAATCAGCCCGGCGAGACCGGCCAACTCGAATTCTTCCTGTCCAAAATCGCTGATCGGCGCTTTCTGTTGGAACAGCAGCGCGAGGATATCGCCATTACTCTCGAAGAGCTCAAGATTGTCGAGGCGCGATGCCACGAGAGGCTCGCCGAACTCCGTGACAAGTAGGCATCCGTTGATGACAGGCGCAGCCGCACCGTTCGAGCCGCAGAACCCCGATTTCGAAGCACGGGTGCGCGATTCCTTCTCTCGCCAACCTTTTATGGCCTATATCGGCGCCAGCCTCGGGGTCGTGGAACCAGGCTATGTCGAAGTCCATCTACCCTACCGCAAGGCACTGACCCAGCAGCATGGGTTTATCCACGGCGGCGCGCTGGCGACCATCGCCGACAATGCCGCGGGCTATGCTGCTTTCACCTTGCTGGCGGCCGATGTTTCGATTCTGACGGTTGAGTACAAGCTAAATATCCTGCGACCCGGCCAGGGCGATAAAATGATCGCCAAGGGCAAGGTCGTCAAGCCGGGTCGCAACTTGACGGTCGTTGATTCGGATGTTTACGCCCTTCGCGGCGGCGAGGAAGTCATGTGCGTAACCTCGATCCAGACGCTAATGGCGCTTCCCGGGCGCGCGGACCAATGACCATACGGCGCACGGCATCGATCGGCTTCGCACTCCTTGCCTGGCTGGTCATCGCCGCCCATGCGGATGCGGCCTCCCGTGGCGATCACCAAATGGCGGCAAAAGCGAGCCCGGCGGCCCCGAGCGACGCGGTGTCGCGGCGCATGGTCAAGATCGCCCTCATTACCTTCAACAACGCGGTCAAGACGGGCAACTTTACGGTCCTGCGCCTGCGCACCGCCAAGCGCTTCAAGGCATCCTTCAGCGCTGTCAAACTGCGCCGGCGCTTCGCCACCTTTCGGAAACGCCGTGTCGATCTCTCGCCGATCGTGAGCCTCGGCGTGATCTGGGACAAGCGGCCGGTGGTCGACGGGAAAGACCGGCTGCACCTGCGCGGTTACTTCAGAACGGTCCCCAAGATTGTTCGCTTCGATTTCCGCTACCTTTTCCAAGGCGGCGCGTGGATGTTGACCCACATCGCTATACGCGTGACCGACCCGCCGACGAAATAACGTAATGTACGATCCTTCGGACATGACCATTTGGGCGCGCGCGCCAATGCGGCTAAACTTGTAGGTCAAGCTTAGTTCAGGTTAGCGCGAGCCCAGTACCCTTCGACAGCCAATCAGCACTGCAGGCCCTACCATGATCCCCAACCAACTGCCCTCGCTCAATTTCGACCTCGGCGAGACCGTGGAAATGCTGCGCGATTCAGTGATGAGTTTCGCCGCCGACGAGATCGCCCACCGCGCTGCGGAGATTGATCGCAGCAACGAGTTCCCCATGGATTTGTGGAAGAAGATGGGCGATCTCGGCATCCTCGGTGTCACCGTCGACGAGGCGTATGGCGGCGCCGGCATGGGCTATCTCGAGCACATCGTCGCGGTCGAGGAGATCAGCCGGGCTTCGGCCTCGGTCGGCCTGTCCTACGGCGCGCACTCGAACCTGTGCGTCAACCAGATCTACCGCAACGGCAGCGAGGCGCAGAAACAAAAGTACCTGCCCAAGCTGATCTCGGGCGAGCATGTCGGGGCGCTGGCGATGTCGGAGGCGGGATCAGGATCGGACGTCGTCTCGATGCGGCTGAAGGCCGAGAAGAAAGGCGAACGTTACATCCTTAATGGCACCAAGATGTGGATCACCAACGGACCTGACGCCGAGACGCTTGTGGTCTACGCCAAGACCGATCCCGACGCCGGCTCGCAAGGGATCACCGCCTTTATCATCGAGCGGAGCTTCAAGGGATTTTCGACGGCGCAGAAGCTCGACAAGCTCGGCATGCGGGGCTCGAACACCTGCGAGCTGGTTTTCATCGATTGCGAGGTGCCCGAGGAAAACGTGCTTGGCACGGTCGGCGGCGGCGTCGGCGTGTTGATGAGCGGGCTCGACTACGAGCGCGTGGTGCTCTCCGGCGGGCCGCTGGGTGTTATGCAGGCCTGCATGGATGTCGTCGTGCCCTACATCCACGAACGCGAGCAGTTCGGCAAACCGATCGGCACGTTTCAGCTGATTCAAGGCAAGATCGCCGACATGTATACCACCATGAACGCCTGCAAGGCGTACGCCTATATGGTCAGCAAGGCCTGTGATCGGGCCGAGACCACGCGCAAGGATTCGGCCGGCGTCATCCTTTACTGCGCCGAGAAATCAACCGTTCTCGCTCTCGATGCGATCCAGATCCTCGGCGGCAACGGTTACATCAACGAGTACCCGACAGGGCGCTTGTTGCGCGATGCCAAGCTCTACGAAATCGGCGCCGGGACGTCCGAGATCAGGCGTATGCTGATCGGGCGGGAATTGTTTGAGGAGACGGCGTAAAGGTTATGTTATACAAGTTACTTGACAGCATATCTCTTTCAGTATATGTATTGATAGGCATCTAAAAAATGGTGGGTCTAAATGGGTATGTCTATTGCTCCCGTAAAACGCACCGAGATGGCTAAAGTCGTCGAGGGGCTTGAGACTAAATCCGACAAGATACGCGCTTTGAACAATGCAGGCTGCAAGCGAGCGCAGATCGCAGAATTTCTAGACATCCGTTACCAGCACGTCCGTAACGTATTGGTCCAGGATGCGATGAAGGATGCGAAGCCTCCAGCGGACAAGTTTGCAATGGATCGTATCACCGAAGGTATGAAAACCAAGGCTGATAAGATCAGGGCATTGGCGCAGGAGGGATATTCTCGCAGCGACAGTGCGCGCTATTTGCGCATCAGATACCAACAGGTGCGCAATGTTCTCATCCGCAGTGACGTTTCAGCGGGCGGAAATGAAATTGCGGACAGAAACACCAACGACCGGCGGTGGTCGAAAATCGGTCCTGGCGGCAGGGTGGTGATCTCACCTTCCTTACTCAATGTCATGGGATTGTCGGAAGGTAGCGACGTTCAAGTGGTCGCGGACGAAAATGAAATACGAATCATACCGCGCGACGTGGTGATTGCGCGAATCCAGGACTTGGTCGCGCAATTCGTACCCGAGGGTGTTAGCCTTGTCGATGAATTGATCGCTGAACGCAGACGTGAAGCCGCTCGCGAGGAGCAGGGTGACTGATACGGTTCTCGATGCGTCTGCCATTCTTGCCATGGTTCACCGGGAGCCTGGAGCGGAGGTAGTGGCCGAAGAGTTGCCACGTGCGATCGTCTCCGCAGTTAACATTGCAGAGGTAGCGGCTCGCATGTCAGATGACGGCGTACCAGATGGCGATATTCAGACGACGATGAGCAATATGGATATGGACGTCGTGGCATTCGACAACGCCCTGGCGCTTGCATGCGGTAACCTTCGTCGGCTCACGCGGCATGTGGGGCTGTCGCTGGGCGATCGGGCTTGCCTTGCACTCGCCTACGCCCGCTCACTACCGGTGCTAACCGCTGACAGAGTTTGGGCTGAACTGAATATCGGTGTTGAAGTCCGACTCATACGGTGAGGCCCTTTCTCCGGCGCGCATAGCTGCCACGCAAGGGCACCATGGAAATGTGGCGACAGCGGCTTTCAATAACTATATTATGCTGCACTGCACAAAGACGGGTTCGGACAGACCTCGCCGCAGCCTTTAATAGCGCGCTGCCGCTGACAGCGTCATTAATCCCCTGAGGAGGACCACCATCATGGCCAAGAACGGTACCAGCAACGAACACGATCCCATCGTCATCGTCGATGGCGCGCGCACTCCGAACGGCAGCTTCCAGGGTTCGCTCAAGGACGCCAAGGCGAC
Organism: Alphaproteobacteria bacterium; assembly: GCA_027295145.1. Lineage (GTDB taxonomy): Bacteria > Pseudomonadota > Alphaproteobacteria > JAPULJ01 > JAPULJ01 > JAPULJ01. Next base: position 5,667 of record JAPULJ010000142.1, read on the forward strand.
CGAGTTGGGTTCCGTCGCGATCAAGGGCGCGCTGGTCCGCGCCGGGGTCAAGCCCGAAGAGGTCGACGAGGTCATTATGGGCTGTGTGTTGCCGGCCGGGCTTGGTCAGGCGCCGGCACGCCAGGCGGCGCACGGAGCGGACATTCCATGGGAGGCGGGCGCGACGACGGTCAATAAGATGTGCGGCTCGGGCATGAAGGCGGCGATGTTCGCCCACGATCTGATCGTCGCCGGCTCCAGCGAAGTTGTCGTTGCCGGCGGGCTCGAGAGCATGACAAATGCCCCCTACCTGATGGACAAGGCGCGCGCGGGCATGCGTATGGGCCACGCCAAGGTATGGGACCACATGTTCCTCGACGGGCTGGAGGACGCCTACGATCCGGGCCGGCTGATGGGCACTTATGCCGAGGAAACCGCCCAGCACTTCCAGTTTACGCGCGAGGCCCAGGACGCCTTCGCGATCTCCTCGCTCAAGCGCGCCAAGACGGCCAACGAGGATGGCAGTTTTACAGCCGAGATCGAGCCGGTGACGGTCAAGGGCCGCAAAGGCGAAACTGTCGTCGAGCAGGACCAACAGCCGATGACCGCCGATCTATCGAAGATCCCCAACTTGCGGCCAGCCTTCGCCAAGGAAGGCACGGTCACGGCGGCAAATTCGAGCTCGATTTCCGACGGTGCGGCGGCGCTTATTCTGATGAAAGCCTCGCAGGCCGAGAAGAGGGGACTCACCCCGCGCGCACGTATCGTCGCCCACGCGACCCACGCTCAGGAGCCGGCCTGGTTTACGACCGCACCGATCGGCGCCATTCAAAAGGCTCTGGACGCCGCTGGCTGGAAAGCCAACGATGCCGATCTCTACGAAATCAACGAAGCTTTCGCCGTCGTCACCATGGCGGCGATGCGTGAACACGATTTGCCCCACGACAAGGTCAATATCCATGGCGGGGCCTGCGCGCTCGGCCATCCGGTCGGCGCTTCGGGCGCCAGGATCATCGTCACGCTGATGAACGCGTTGGAGAAGTACGATCTCAAACGCGGCATCGCCAGCCTGTGCATCGGCGGCGGCGAGGCGACGGCGGTGGCCATCGAGCGGATGAACTAGCGCAGGATATGATCGCCATTTTATTGAGGTAGAAAGGCCATGACCTCTAACGTCCTCATCACCGGGGCCGGCCGCGGAATAGGCTTGGAGCTCGCCCGGCAATACGCCGCTGACGGCTGGCGGGTGCGCGCGACCTGCCGCGATACGAAGGGCGCTTCGGCGCTCGAAGGGGTCTATGGCGATGTTCTTATCCATCGGCTCGACGTGACCGAGGGGGTGCAGGTCGCCGCGCTGGCCCGCGATCTAAAAGGCGAGCCCATCGATCTTCTGATCAACAATGCCGGCATGACAGGAGCGCGCGACCGGTCCTTCGGGAACCTCGACTACGACATTTGGGAAGAAGTTTTTCGCGTCAATGCTCTGGCGCCCGTCCGTGTGGCCGAGGCACTGGTCGACCTTGTCGCGGCAAGCGAACGAAAGCTGATCGTCTCGATTTCGAGCCGCATGGGCAGCATCGATGCGAACAATGATGGTGGCAGCTACTCCTACCGGTCGAGTAAAGCAGCACTCAACGCGGCCATGAAGAGTTTGTCGATCGACCTTGCGGGCCGCGAGATCATGGTTGTCGTCTTCCATCCCGGCTGGGTGCGCACCGATATGGGCGGCAAGTCGGCATCCTTGTCTGCAAAGCAAAGCGCGGAGGAGATGCGCGCGGTGATCGATCGGTTGACGCTGTCCGATAGTGGCCGGTTCCTCAACTACGACGGCACGGATATTCCCTGGTAGGAGCTGCCGCCGGCTTTAGCGCCGACCAGCTTGCCTTTGCCGATAAAGGGTTGGAAGGCGGCGCACAAATCGGGAATCCCGGTCGGCATCAGCAGACACGATGTATAGCCGTTGGCGACCGCCTGGCGTAGGACTTCCCGGCTGGGAACCAAGCCGAGCATTGGAACGCCCTTGAGACCGGGTTGTCCGGCAATTGCCGCGGGTAGTTGAAGACCGGCTTCGAGATCGCGTTGCAGATCGACGACGATCAAATCGGGATGCTCATCGCTACTGATTTTGCTTTGCGATATGATACCGGAGTGCGCAGAGACGCGGAAACCGTGCATCTCGAGAATGTCCTTGAAGTACTTCGTTTCCGATTCGCTCGAAATGATCAATGTGACGAGTTTTGCCATGCTTCGACACCACCATATCGATCACGGCGGTTAGTCCGCCGGATATCATTGCCATTCGTTGGTTCTGTATCGAGAGGTGATGCTTATTTCGGGTACTCTACGGATTGCGTGGTCCGTGGGCGCCTCGAATCTTCGACACTGTCCGACGTCCTTGATTGGTAAATCTACCCCGTCGTCGGAACCCGGCCTCTCTATTATTCAGAAATGGGTTTGCTCGCAAAGATATTCAACCGATCTAGCGAAAAAATTCGATTGTTTCTATCGCCACACCAACGCGGCATTTTGATGTTTAGGGCCAAACATCGGCCGCGCGACGTTGAAATTTAGAACTCTATCCCCCTCCCTTCGAGGTCAAGCGCGTCGCAAGGAACTAGTATGCCTGGTTGGCCAAGCAGGTGTCCCGGACTTCGCATGGCTGCCTCGCGCCGGAAGATTGCCGGTCGGCTTGCGCTGGCGCGTAAGCCGGCTAGGATCACCGTCGATTCGGGGCGAAATATTCTTCTCTAAAGGAATCGCCGTTGGCGAAAACAGAACAAGCGTTCAAGGGCAAGATCGCTCTTTTGTCCGCGTGCTGGGCGCTGGCCTCGACATCAAACCTTCTTTTGGTCAGCGTCGCGGTGTTGAGCGGGCACCTTCTCGCCGAAGACAAGGGTCTTGCGGCGTTGCCCGTGGCGCTGCAGTGGCTGGGTACGGCGGCAATGGCGGCGCCGGCGTCCTTCTACATGCAACGCTTCGGGCGCCGCGCCGGATTCTGGGCTGCCTCAGGGATTATCGCAGGCGGCGCAGGACTGGCCGCCTGGGCTCTCTATGCGAACCTGTTCGCGCTTCTGTGCGTCGGTGGAATGCTGATGGGGATCGGCAACGGTTTTACTTGGTACTATAGATTTGCGGCTGCAGAGGTTGTCCCGGATGATTTTCGCAGCCGGGCAATATCGCTCGTATTCGCCGGCGGAATTGTCGCGGCATTCGCTGGACCGACTTTGGCCGAAAGCAGTAAGGATATATTTGCGCCGGTGAGTTTTGCCGGTACCTATGCCGGGATCATCGCCCTCAATCTGGCGGTCGCCATCCTACTTCTGTTCATCCGCATCCCGCGCCCGCCGCCGGAGGCCCTTACCGGAGGGCGGCCGCTCGCTGAAATTGCACGCCAACCGCGCTTCATTGTGGCCTTGATGGGTGGTGTCGTTGCCTACGGCTCCATGGTGCTGCTGATGGCGGTGACGCCGCTAGCCATGGTTTTGAAGAACCACAGTTTCAGCGAAGCGACGCTGGTCATTCAATGGCACGTGTTGGGGATGTATATTCCGGCGTTTTTTTCAGGGCATCTGATCAAGCGCTTTGGCGCTCTCAGCGTCATGCTCGCCGGAGCCTTATTCATCGCCGGTTGTATCGCGGTGGGACTATCCGGAGACAGCGTCACGCATTTCTTGATCGCTCTGGCGCTGCTGGGGGTCGGCTGGAACTTTCTCTTTGTCGGCTCGACGACGTTGCTCATCGAGACCTATACTTTGGCCGAGCGCGCGAAAACCCTGGCTCTCAACGAGACGATCATCTTTACCGGGGTCGGGATAGCGACCTTCGCGGCCGGCCCGCTGCTCCTATACATCGGCTGGCAGGCGGTGGTTATGGCGGCTTTGCCGGCGGTTACGCTCATCGGGGGTATCGTGATTTGGTTGATGGTGCGGCGCTTCGGTGAGGCACCGCCCGTGAGGTCGGCGCTCAGTGACGGGCGGCAGCGTGCAAGGTGGAGGCTGTGATGAAAGCATTGCGCGCCACACCATTTCTGTTCGCTTTCGCATTGCCGGTGATTTCCGTGGTCGGTTATCTCCTCGGCGGGTGGTGGACATTTCTAGCCATCGCTTATGGCTACTTTCTGCAGCCAATTGGCGATGCGATCGCAGGCCGCCGGTTCGAACCAACACGCCCTGAAGAACGCTCGTCTGCACACCGGATGGTGTTATGGCTTGCCACGCCGGTTCAACTGGTGCTGGTTGGTTGGGGGTTTTGGCTGGTTACGTCCGGTAGCTTGACAACTGTCGAAGCGGTCGGTTTGACAATTTCGATCGGCGTCTCGACGGGAGCACTTGGCATCACCGCCGCCCACGAACTGGTGCATCGGCGCAACCGGTTCGAGCGCGGCCTCGGTCTCGTCCTGCTGGCTCTGGCCTCTAACCTGCAGTTCCGGGTCGAGCACGTATACGGGCATCACCGTTACGTCGGAACACCTGAGGATCCAGCAACCGCTCGTTTGGGAGAGAGCTTGTTCGCTTTCATTCCGCGCAGCTTCGTTGGGCAGCACATCGCCGCCTTCCGCACCGAGGCCAAACGCCTGGCACGCCGGGGATATGCACGCTACGGCGTGCGAAATCGCTTGCTCTGGTATTCAGCCGTCCAGATAGGACTTCTGGCTACGTCCTACGCCGTTTTTGGCTGGCGCGGTCTGGCATTCTTTGCCGGCCAGGGCTATGTCGGCTGCTACCTTCTCGAATCCGTGAATTATATCGAGCACTACGGTCTTGTGCGGCAACGCGATGCATCGGGAAAGTATGAGCCGATCGCCGCCAAACATTCGTGGAATGCTAATCATCGATTGACCAACTGGTCGCTCTTCAATCTCGGGCGCCATTCGAGCCATCACCTCAGGGATACAGCCCACTTCGAAGGGCTGGGAGACAGCCCGGACACGCCGCAATTGCCGGCCGGATATAGCGGGTCGATTTTATTGGCGATGATCCCGCCCTTATGGCGGCGGGTCATGGATCCGCGGGTTGCCAAGGTGAATGCTGCTTAATAGTGGACCATCTAATTTCGATCCAAAGAGTAGCCGACACAGCGCTCGGGTGAGGAGAGCGTTTGCCCGGCTTGGCTGAAAAACAGCAAACACTGAGGTTCGAACGTGCGCATCATCAACAATATTAGGTATTGGTTAACCAAATTCGGCTCATATTCGAGGTATTGCGATCCGAAGTCACGGCGAATTAATTTCTATGATCACCAAAACCATTGTCCTTGCTGAGGACGATCCGAAGCTGCGCCGTTTGTACACGGATTTCCTCAACGCCAACGGCTTCAATGTCATGGCCGCCTCAGACGGCTTGGAGGCGCTTAGCCTGCTCCATCGGGTTCAGCCGAGATTGGTGCTGCTCGATATCATCATGCCCGACCTAAACGGTATCGAAACCTGTCGCCGGGCCCGGGCGATTATCGATTACAAAACACCAATCGTCTTCCTGTCCTCGCTCGACTATGCCGACCATGTGAAGGAAGGGCTCGAAGCAGGTGGCGACGACTACATACTGAAAACATCACAGCTCGAGGTAATTCTCGAACGGGTTCAGTACTGGACCGGTCCCCTCGCGCGTAGCAAGTCCGA
>JAPULJ010000143.1 GCA_027295145.1 Alphaproteobacteria bacterium
CAGCACGAAGGAGAATTCCCCCAACTGGGCCAGCAGGGCGCCGGACAGGAAGGCGCGCGGCCAGGGCTGGCCCATGATCCGGATGAACACCACGTTGAGCCCGGTCTTGAGCACCGCGACGAAAAACACGATCGAAATCACGATGCCCAGGTTGTTCCAGATGTACGCAAAATCGAGCAGCAGGCCGATCGACAGGAAGAACACCAACAAGAGCACCGCCTGGATCGGCCCGGTGTGGTGGATCATGACCCGGCGGCTGGTCGAGTTGCCGATCACCAGCCCGGCCAGGAAGGCGCCGTAGGCGGCCGACAGGCCGAGCAGGCCCGAAACCGCCGCCGCGCCGAAGCAGAACGCCAGGCCGGCCAGCGGGATCAGGTCCTGGTTGCGCCCGACCACGCGCGCGAACGGCAGGCGCAGGCGCTCGCGGCGCAGCAGATAGAACACCAACAGCGCCAGGAAGCTGACCGAAAGCACGACCTTGATCGTCACCTCGACCGCGCCGCCGCCCCCATCTGCGCCGCCAAAGGCGCTGACGATCAACATCATCGGCACCACGGCGAGGTCCTGGACGACCAGAATGGCGATGGTGATCTGGCCGGTGCGGCTGCGCAGCTCGCCCAGTTCCTCGAGCATCTTGATCGCGACCGCGGTCGACGAAATCGCGACCACGAAACCGAGCAGGAGGGTGAGCGGCAGCGGCCAGTCGAGCACCAGGCCGAACGCCGCCATGGCCATCATCCCGACCGCGATCTGCGCGGCGGTGACGGCGACCGCCAGGCGCCAGACCTCGCGAACGCTGCGCAAGGAGAGCTCCATGCCGATCAGGAACAGCAGCATCAGCACGCCGAGCTCGGCCAGCAATTGGATGAATTCGCGGTTTTCGGTGACGCCGAGACCGGCCGGGCCCAGAATCGCGCCGGCCAGGATGTAGCCCAACACCGGCGGCTGGCGCAGGCGCTGCATGGCCATGCCGCAGGCGAGCGCCGCCAGGGCAATGATGGCCAGACCGGTCAGGTCGCTCGCGGCTTCGTGCATGGCCCGCAGTCTAGCAACAAAGAATAACGCTAGCCTTAGCGCGGGACGCGGAGTCGAGGCGAGGGTTTTTGTCGGGGAGGTCTCGGTTAGAAATTCTGTTGAGGCAACGTCCGGGAGGTCAGCGTTTCAACGGCTCATGCCCGCTTCAGCCCAGGGAGGAACCCCTTCCAAGTTCAGGTCTACACAAGCTCCTGCATTTCGAGTTATATGGCCGGATTGCGGGCCTCGTTAGATATCTCGGAGATGCGGTTTCCTCGTGTCTCATGCCCGCCACTTGAGGACGTAAGATGGTTCAGACTTTGGACAAAGAATCCCATTCCAACGAAGTGGTTGCTACCCTCTTGCGGGATGGCGGCGTTATCGTCGCCAATCAGGCATCCGATGATGTGATGGATCGTATCTTGAAGAATTTGCGTGGCCCGTTCGACGAGCAAGGCCATAAATTTCAGAACGACTTTAATGGATACACGACACTGAGACTGGGCGGCATCTTGGGCCTGTCCCGGGCATCGGCAGATCTGATTGCACACCCCCGCGTCATGGAGGTTGCAGATGCCGTACTGAAGCGCCATTGCAGCAACTACCGAATAGGCAGTACGACGGCGATCGAAATTCATCCGGGCGAAGAAGCTCAGGTTCTGCACCGTGATGACGGTTTCTACCCAATGCGCCTCCCCGATGTAGAATTCCAGATTTCTGCCATGTGGGCACTGGACGATTTTACGGCTGAGAATGGGGCTACACGAATCGTGCTCGGCAGTCATGATCTTCGGGACATTGACAGTGTTGAGGAGAGTGATATCGAGCAGGCTGTGATGTCACGGGGTTCGGTATTGTTCTATCTTGGGTCGACCTTACATGGCGGCGGCGCCAACACCACAAATGCACCGCGCACGGGTTTGATCAATACTTACAGCCTCGGCTGGCTACGTCAGGAGGAAAATCAATACCTGACCGTTCCCCGCGAAATCGCCGACAGTTATCCAGATCATGTCCGCCGATTGATGGGCTACCAGGCCCACGGGAGATATCTTGGCGTCTATCCGGGAGATCCCGACGGATACTGGTTCGATGCGTGACAACTTAAACAAAGGCGATTGATAGTGGTTGTCCGCGCTCGGCTATTAACGGCGGTTCGGGAGCGCCTCCTCGGGCTACCGCTCAACTTCGAATAGCCGACATACGAGGCCGTTTCGTGCTTTCAGCACGTCAATTTTCAGACTGAAGCGCCACCGATCTGCTAGGGAGCTGGCAGACACCCCTCAGAACAGCGCCAACTGATCCCCGTGCGGCCTTGGTTTTTCGAACTGGCTCGTGTCCAGGTCCCATTCGGGGCCGTCCAGGCCGAGGCGCTTGCGGGCGAGCTCGAAGCGGCGGGCTAGGAGTTGGGCGTAAACGCCCTCGCCCTTCATGCGTTTGCCGAAGGCGGGGTCGTAGAGCTTGCCGCCATGGGTCTCGCGCAGCAACGCCAGCACCCGCTTCTTGCGGTCGGGGAAGTGCGCCTCCAGCCATTCGATGAACAGGGCTTTGATCTCGAGCGGCAGGCGCAGCAGGATGTAGTTGGCGCTTGCGCCCCCGGCCAGCGCCGCGG
>JAPULJ010000144.1 GCA_027295145.1 Alphaproteobacteria bacterium
GTCTTCGGCCGCGCCAGCACGGCGGCCAAGGTCAGCCTCAACAACCGCTCGCTGAGACTGACCAGTGACGGCCGTTTCATCTTCGGGATCGGCCGCGACGAGAAGGGGCCGCTAATCCTAAAGCTGCGCTATCGAGACGGACGCATGGAGGAACGCCGGCTTGTTGTCACCAAGCGGGCCTGGCGGATCCAGCGCATCACCGGCCTGCCGCGCACTATGGTCACCCCTCCCAAACACCTGATGGCGCGGCTGACCCGCGAATACAAACTAGTGCGCGCGGCGCGCGAGGCCGACAGTGCGGGAACCCACTGGGGCGGACGGCTCGACTGGCCGGCTTACGGGCGGATCAGCGGGGTATTCGGCAGCCAGCGCTTCTATAACGGCAAAGCGCGCAGCTTTCATTCCGGGGTCGATGTCGCCAAACCGAGGGGCGCCGTAATCAAATCGCCGGCGGGCGGGATCGTGACCCTGGTTCACCAGGGCATGTTCTTCGCCGGCAAGATCGTCATGCTCGACCACGGCCACGGGCTCGCCTCGACCTTCATCCACATGAGCAAGATTTTGGTGAAATTGGGGGACAAAGTGCGCAAGGGGCAGAGCGTCGGACTTGTCGGCGCCACCGGCCGGGCTACTGGGCCTCACCTGCACTGGTCATTGAGCTGGTTCCAGACCCGCATCGATCCGATGCGCGCTGTTGGGCCCATGCCGCCCCGGCAATCCCGTCCTGTGGCTACCCATCCCGCTTCAAAGCGCCATTAGGAAACCGAAACCATCTCGGGCAAGGGCTCGCACGTGCAAGACTTGAGAATTAACCATTTTGAATCTCCCCTACTGAGGATTCAGGCTCAAAATCTGCAAATCGGGTCAAATATCGTTGCATATAATCAACAAACGTCTTGATGCGGTGCAGGCGCCGCTGTTCAGGTCGCAGCACAATGCATAGATTCCAGCCGGCATATTGCAGGGGTTTCGAAAAGCATTCGATCCGAGAATCTCGATCACCAAAATATCGCGGTAGGATACCAATTCCGATACCCCGTGCGATCAGCTCCTTAGTCGGAACCAACCCATCGACGACGATGCAAATCTCAGCCATTGGCGCGATTTTCAAAACATAGTCCGGGACGCTGTCTTCGCCAGGCCGCGCGATATATCGCAGTTCGGCCCCATCACAATCTTTACGGCGGTAAAGGGCATAAATCGGCTTGCCGATTTTTATGCTCAGAAGATCGCCGTGGCCGGTGCGGCTGACCCTCAAACCGACGTCCGATTCGAAGTGATTTAAATCGAGTATTCTATTCGTGGCTGTGAGTTCGAGAAGTATGTTCGGATGCTCTCGCATGAACGCTTGAAAACAATCCGCCAGCGTCATCAGCAAATGCCCAGACAACGAAACCCGTATTCTTCCGCCATGTTTGTGCTGCCCTTCGTGCTGTCGCTCCAAGAAAAACAGTTCCTGTTCGGCACTTTCCGCAGCGGCGAAGACCCGACGCCCATAGGGCGTTAGAGAAAAGCGCCCGTTGGAGCGATCGAACAACGTTTCGCCGAGAGTCTTTTCGAGTTGATCAATGCGACGGGAAATCGTTGTGCGATCTAACTTTAACAAGCGCGCAGCCCCACTGAGAGTTCCTGCGCGGGTGAGCATAAGAAGGAAAGGAAGGTCCGCCCATGGCAAGGCCATCTGTGCAAAAACGCCCATCGGTGGTCAGTAATCCGCATTCACACGCGAATTTGTACAGTTTATGATTCGCTCTTAACCGGAACAAGCTTAATCAAGGAGATAAATTATGAAATACGCCGTGTTGGCCGGCATGGCCCTGGCATTCGCTTTTTTACAGAGTACGGCGCAGGCGGGGGAGAATGCGTGGTATTTGATTGCTCAAATCAAAATCACCGATCAGAAGACGTATTTCGGAATTTATAGCGCGAAAGTTGAGCCGTTGCTACAGAAGGCCGGGGCGGAAATACTCGTCGCGACGCCAAATCGTCAGCAATTGGAAGGCGTCTGGACTGGTAATTGGACAGTCGTAATCAAATTTCCTTCTAAAGCGAAGGCGTTGGGATGGTACCGTTCAAAAGCGTATCAGGCAATTCGCCCAATGAGACTGCAGAGCGCATCCATAAACAACCTCATTCTTGCGCCGAATTTCGTTCCACCAAATAAACGACGTAAACCAAGCAATTAGGTTGAACCCCGCGAATCCAATTTAATTGCGAAATCGAGAGCAGCGCACAGGCAAAGGGGCTCACCTCAAAGTGTCGATAGCAGGTTGTCGAGCGCGGCTTCGTCTGCCCATTCGAGGGTGACCGACAGGGTTTCGACCATCGGCTTCGCTTCCTCGGGCAGGCGGACATAATCCTTCAGCGTGGTCACCGGCTTGGCGCCACTCGCCGCCGCCATCTCGACCAGCCACATGACCTCGTCGGGCTTGTAGACATGATGGTCGGGGAACGGCACGGCGTCGAGAAGCTCGCAACCCAGCGCCCTCAGGCTCTCGAAGAATTTGTCGGGTCGGCCGATGCCAGCGAAGGCCACTAGCGGCCTCCCGGCAAGTTCTTCGGCTTCCGGACCGGGAGTGAGCCGCGCCTGCAGTGTGGCAAGGCCCGGGGGGATTCTACTGGCTGCGTCTTCACGGTCCTTGCCAATAATCACCGCCCCATGAGCGCGGGCAAAACCGGCGGAAAGAGGTTCGCGCAAAGGTCCGGCCGGCAGCACCAGACCATTGCCGTAACCATACCCGCCGTCGATCGCAATCAGCGAGAGGTCCTTGTGCAGGCTGGGATTCTGAAAGCCGTCATCCATGATGATGATCTCGGCGCCGGCGTCTTGTGCGGCACGCGCCCCGGCGCGACGGTCGCTTGCAACCCAGGTCGGCGCGATACCGGCGAGCAGCAATGCCTCGTCGCCGACATCGCGGAATGTGTGGCGAGCAAGATCGACCCTCAAGGGGCCGCGCTCGCGGCCACGATAGCCGCGTGTGAGAAAATGAACGGCGCGGCCTTGTCCGCCAAACCAGCTTGCCAGCGCCATCGCCAGCGGCGTCTTGCCGGCCCCGCCGGCCACCAGATTGCCGGCGCAGACCACTGGGATATCCGCCCGCCAGGGCCGCGTCAGCGCCAAGCGCAGGCGTTCGGCAAGGCTGTATCCCGCCGCCAGTGGCAGCAGCGCGAAGGGGGTCACCGTCCGCCGGCGCCAGAAATCAGGCGCGCGCAACGGACTTCGGCCGCGATGAAGGCCGTCCCCCGGGAAGCGATGCAAGAACCGGTGCCAGCGCCTTGAGGTAGCGATCCAAAACCCCCGCCTCGCCCGCCGCAACTTTGCCGGCCGCCACCGCCCGGCGCCGGCGTTCGCCGGCATCGGCAAGCAGATCGCCAACTGCCCGGGCCAATTCGGCTGCGTCGGCGACCTCTTGATTTGCGCCCGCCGCCTTCAAGGCGGCGATGATTGGCTGGAAATTCGTCATGTGCGGCCCGTGGAGAATGGCGCTTTCGAGCTGGGCCGGCTCGATCGGGTTCTGCCCGCCATGGGGAACCAGCGAGCCGCCGATAAAAACCACTTCGGCCAGCCGATAGAAAAGACCGAGCTCGCCCATCGTATCGGCGACGTAAATCGCGGTGCCG
>JAPULJ010000145.1 GCA_027295145.1 Alphaproteobacteria bacterium
TCGCAAATCATTGTTGCCGAGACCGTTGGTGTCGCGAATCAATGTTGCGTCAAGCGCCGCCCGAAATAGTTCTTCAACAGCCTCGGCTAAATGCGGACATTCTGGGCTCCGGTAACAATGTCTGCTTTTAGCCAGATGCGGACATCGACCGAACTGCTCTGCAGACAGGGCAAGCGCCTCTAGTCGGACACAGGCACAAAAGTGGAGGAAGATGATCGGGCACGTCGGTCTACTCGCGAATGAAATGAGCCTCACCGCGGGCGACCAGCTCTTTCAAGGTCTTTCCCGCACAGCTCCCGGTGATAGCTCCCTTCCTCCTAATGACACCGCCCTTTGTAATGGATGCCGCCATTCTACTCGGGGTTATGTATACCGCTCGCCCGTCAGCCTCAACACGGTCCAGATAGGCGAAGTGCCAAACCCCCTTGAGTTCGCACCTGATCACATGCGGATAGGTGGTCACTTGCTCCGAGGCCTGAACTGTGGTTGCCTCGCTAGCAAGCCACAATATGGCTACGCAGGTCGCCGCAGTTGTCAGGGTATGCTTTATGGTCATGTAACCTCCTTGCTGTTCGAGACCGGCCGTAAATGTCGAACGGATCATCCGGCGCTCTAACGGGGAATGGGCCAAGTGCCGTTAAATTCGCGATATCCAATCCGTCAAAGCGATGATCGAAAGATACTAAGGTCAACGACGAAGCGATTACTAGGGGAATAAAATCGTCACAATGAGCTTGAAGTCCCATCTCGGCACGGGACCAAGGATGTCCGCTATACTCCCGAAAGCAGACGTTGAAACTCGCACGCTGAACGTCCGCTAATAGTCAAAAGCGGACACTTGGCGACACATCAGAAGCAAACTCAATTTGGGACATAGATGCCGGTGGACCTCGGTCGATCAATCGAACCAGCCCTTGCGCCAGAACAGGAACACCAGGGCGATCGCGATCAGTGCCATCAAGCCAAGCGTCATGAAATAGCCGTAGGCTCATTTTAGTTCCGGCATCGATCCGAAGTTCATGCCCTCGATGCCGGCGATCAAGGTGAGCGGCAGGAACACGGCGGAGATCACAGTGAGCGTGGCCAGCCGCTTGTTGGTCCGTTCCTGAAGCGAGGCCATGTTGCGATTGTAGAGATCTTCCGCCCGGACGTTCAGACGATCGACCAGGCGTTCCATATATTCCGCGTTGGCCACGGCGATCTGCAAATAGGAGCCGGCCTCTCCCGAATGGAATGAATCCGAGCGGATCCGGTTCAAAGTATCGAAGCAAAGCCGTTTCTCTTCGGCCACCGATTCCAGACCGCGCAGTTCGCGTTTGAGCCGGAGGATCTCCTCAACGCGCACCGAGTGCACGTCGTCTTCCTGGTCTGCCGCCATTCGATCTACGTCCGCCCGTTTGGCGAGCGCTCGTTCCATGTCCAGAAGCGACAACCCGGCCAAAACCATGCCGAGAAGGGCCGCAGGGTTGCTGCTCGGAAGCTCGATGATTTCATGCACAATTCGCGACAGGTTACGAAAAGTATCGGCCGGCCCGCGAAACATCACGATCGCCAGCATCGGCAGTGCGAGCGCCGACACATAGCTCGCGCCATCCACGTCGGTTACCGGGAATTCGAAGAACACCTGCTCGGCCAGGGGCAGCACGCGCGCTCCGGCTCCCCCCTTGACGCACTCATTGACAATTACCGATGGCAAATCGAGCGGCTGCAGCAGCGCGGTGATTTCGTCCGGGGACGCCTCAGCGACGAACACCCACAACGGGTGCTTTTCTTTCAGCCAGGCCTCCAGTGGGTCGCGGCCGGGCGCAGGCTCCAGCGTCTTCCGGTCAGTGGCGCGATAGTACTCGATGATCATCGCTACGTTGTCCCGTGACCAGCCCCCCGGAATGGGACCATTTGTTAGTTTACATTCGTAGGGCTCTGGCGCAAAGCCAGTCGCGTGTCCCAGGCAATCGTCAGCGCCTGCAGTCGCCCGCCCGGGACGGGCCGGGTTGTCGTTGTCGGCAAAACTCCGAAAAAATTGGCAGGGTGAGGGGGTCCATTTTGAAACGATTGAGCACTAGTTACGTGCTACGATTGCCGTATGTTTGCTAACTAGCGTACGTCGCAAACAGGCTCGCAATAAGTTCAACCGGGCGATCACCATCAGGAGGGTAGAGCGTTGGTTTCCTGGGCGTCATCGCGCTTGTGATCTCGTGTACACGTTCGCCAATTGAAGGGGGGCAAGATGGAAAGCAAAATCGACGGCAAAACTCAATACATGTCGGATCGGACTGCGGACAATGAGCCGGCCCACAGACGCTCGGGTATGGCCCGGCGAACCCTTCTGCGCGGTGGTGCGCTGCTCGCTGGCGGGGCAACGGCCGGGATGCTCGTCGTTGGAAAAGCGGCGCTGGCCGAAGAACCTACGGACTACCGCTTCCCGCGGAAATGCACGATGACGCCGGCCGGTTACCCAGTGCCTCTCTGCGGCAGGCCGCTGACCAAGACGCCCGTCGTGATCAAGAAGAAAGGGGCCACACTCAAGAAATATCCCGAGCATTTCATACCTGAACAAGAAGAGCTCGCGGCAAACGAAATGCGAATCACGGCCGTCGGCTCGGGGAACCCGCCGGTGCGACGCGGGCAGGCCGCTACGAGCTGGCTGGTGGAGCTTGGCAACGGTGACAATTTTATCTTCGACGCC
>JAPULJ010000146.1 GCA_027295145.1 Alphaproteobacteria bacterium
GAGAACTTCTGCCGCCCCTCTGTCGACGTCATGCTGCGTAGCGTCGCCAAAGTGTACGGCGCAAAATCCCTGGTCGTCATCCTCACCGGGATGGGCAGCGACGGGCTGGCGGGCGCCCGTCCGATCATCGAAGCTGGTGGAACCGTCATCTCTCAGGACGAGGAAACCAGCGTGGTCTGGGGCATGCCCGGCGCGGTCGCCAAAGGTGGCTTGTGCAGCGCGGTTCTGGCACTGGACGATCTACCCTCGGCGATACAGCGGCTCAGCACGGGTGGCGGCCCATGAGACCGGAAGATTTCGATTATATTTGCCGGATGCTCCGAGATCGGTCCGGGTTGGTCCTCAACCAGGACAAGGGCTACCTCCTAGAAAGCCGTCTGACGCCTGTCGCCCAGCGCCACGGTTTGGCCGGTCTGGATGCCTTGATAGCAAAACTGCGGGCCGGCGGTGACGATGCGTTGAGTGTCGAAGTTACCGAAGCGATGACCACCAACGAGTCGTTCTTTTTCCGCGATGAGCACATCTTCACCGGGTTCCGCGATTCGATTCTGCCCAGAATGATGGAAGCGCGGGCGGCCCATCGGCACATACGCATCTGGTGCGCGGCCGCTTCGAGCGGGCAGGAGCCCTACACCCTCGCCATGATCCTGAAGGACGCCGGTGCCAAACTCGACGGCTGGAAATGTGAAATCATCGGCACCGATATTTCGAACCAGATTCTCAAAAGAGCCAGCGATGGCCTTTACTCGCAGTTCGAGGTTCAGCGCGGCCTGCCAGTCCAGCTATTGGTCAAGTATTTCGAGAAAGATGACCAAATGTGGCGGATCGCCCCTGAGATCAAGTCAATGGTCCACTACCGGAAATTCAACCTGCTCGAAAATATGTCGATACTGGGATCATTCGACATCGTGTTCTGCCGCAACGTTTTGATCTATTTTGACCAAGTCGCCAAGGGGGATATCCTTGGTCGCATCGCCCAGCTTATGCCCGCTGATGGCATACTGATCCTTGGCGGTGCGGAATCCGTTGTCGGCATCAGCGACCAGTTCATCCCAGATCCCGACCAGCGCGGTGTTTATTGCAAGTCCAACGCTGGCCAGAGTGCGCCGGTTGCAACCTACACGACCAAACTAGCCGCGACCTCGGCCAACCTGGCACAGGCAACGCCGCCGCAATCCCCAGTCACTGCAGTCACTCTTACGGCCGCTCCAGCTTCCGCTCCTGGGCCCGCCGCCGCCGCCCCGGCTCCCGTGATTTCGGCGCCAAGGCCGGCTGCGCCGGCAACGGCTGCGCTTGCCGCCTCGACGCCAACCGCTGCGGTCAAGCCTGCAGCCCCGGCGCCCATGACACCAGCCGCCGCGCCCTCTGTCCCCGCCGCAGCAAAGCCAGCACCGACGACGCCCGCGACCACGGTATCGCCTCTGGCCAAGCCGCCGGCACCGGCCGGCACGTCCGTGCCTGGTACCGGGCCCGCCAAACCGAGCGCCGCGCCGGCCGACGACAGCGGACAGGCCAATCGGCAGCCGCAGGGCGCTCGAAACTAGTGGATAGCAATGTGAAACCTGCTGCCTGTGCAGCCGAAGAGCTTCAATCTGCGGAGCAACCGACGGCGCCGCAACCAGCATCTGGAAATGCGGAAGCGACGCCGGTATCGGGATCCCAGCCGGCAACTACCGAGCCTGGCAAGGCCGCACCTGCCGAAGTCGAACCGGCCGCTAGCGGCACTGCTCAGCAAGGTTTGGTCAAAGTTAATTGGGCAGACACCGATTCGCTGCACATCCTGCCCCTGGCCATCGTCCCGCTGCAATCGCCGGCACTGCAGCGCGCCCGCATGATAAAGAATTCGCGCCTCAAAAGCGTGATCGAATTGTTCAATGTCGATACCGGCGGCAGCGGCCAGATTGAGGTCGAAGCTGTTCCCAAGGAATTTGGCTGGTCCGAAGACGAACCCCATCCCGACTTGCTGCTCCTGCGCAAATTGAAGGATCTTCCCAGTTACGATGTTTACAGCCTGCGCATCCTCCTGCGTTCTCACGGCATTTCGGTGAGCGACTCCAAGCATTTGAAGCTGTCTTCCGGCAAGAGCGCCGAGCTCAGCGAATACATGACCGATTTCACGATGCCGCTGATCAAGCAAATCTACGGCGAAGGCGAAATCGAGATCAAGGATTTCGGCGACGTCGTTGGGTTGTTCCGCGACCCCGACATCTCCAAGGCGCGCGAAAAGCTCAGCATTATGGCGGAAAAACTCGAGATCGGTCTCGAAGAAGTGCCGTCGTTCCTGGAGGATTACGGAGATATCTTCCTTTCGTTGTCCTACTACCGCCAGTGCCTCGACGGAATCGAGCCGATCATCAGCAATTTCCTCGAATCGCTGCCCATGATCCGCGAGAACTGGCAGCTCAGGAAAGATACGCACCTGATGTCCACCTGCGCTATGATCGAATCGAAGATCAATGGACTTATGGCGGCAATTACCGGGCGGTTCGAGAATTTCGATCGCAGCACTGGCGACATGTGGAGCCAAATTTCCGCCTCGCGCTTCCAGAAGGTCAAGGCGCTGATCGAGAGCTACCACACGACCATAGGCGGGGTTTTGTGCTCTCTCAGCCTGATCATGGGTGCCTGGGACCACCACTTCCCCAGCAAAGACGCCGGCGGCCCTAACAAGCGGGCCGGCTTTATCATGTCCGAGCTCAAACAAGGCATAGAGAACATCCAGAAGATCGAGGATTCGGCGCCCATGCTTTCGGAGTTGTAAGGCGCGGTATAACATCGACGCACCCGCTCCCCGACATTCTGGCGAACCCGGAGACGGACAATTACCGAAAACGAAGAAGTATTGGCGCAAGCCGTTGTCCGCGCGATGGATAAATCAGCAGCGCTATTGGATGAGGCCGCCGATGGTGGCGACGTCGAGGCTCAGTTCGCCCTCGGCCTGCTTAACTTGCTCGGGCGCGGGGTTGACCGAAATCTTGGCGAGGCCCTGAAACTCTTTCGTCTCGCCGCTGAACAGGGCGATGCCCAGGCCGAAATCCTCAAGGGTGTGGCCGCAGAACAACTCGCTCGCGAGCAGATCGCAACCCGCGATATGGAAGAAGCCGCTGCGGTGGCGATGGAGGACGCCATGCGCCGCCGAAAATTCCCCAAACCGAGGATCGTGAAGTCGAGTTAGCGGGGGACGGCGGAAAAGAGGTTAGGGTCTTTTCCCCAGAATTATTTTTTCACGCAATCTACGAGTTCGGCGCGCCACTCATACTGACCTGATAAGTGTGCACGCATGAACCACAAATCGATCCCGGCCGCGATCAAGAAACCGCAACCGGGATCTTTGTGTTGTGCATTGGTTCGCATTAGCTTGCTTAAGCCATCACTCCGGCCTTGCAGGTGAACTTCCAATGCAGCGTTGCAGGGATATGGCGGCTCTGACCGACATAAAGTTTCGCGGTCAGCGTGTGGGTCCCATATTTGATCGAACCGTCGGCCATGTTGGCCTTCCACTGGATCTTTCTGCCGATGGGAAGGATCTTGCCCGATGTGTTGATCACCAGCGGATGGGCCACAACGTCGCCCGAAGATGCAAGACACTTCAGCACGTAATACTTTTTCATCATCGGCCTTATGACCCGCTTGACACTGGCCGCCTTGGTGATTTTGGTCGCGCGCTTATATTCGGCCTGCGCCGGAATAGCGACGGTGGTGAGAACCGCGGCAGCCGCGAGAGCGGCGGCAATGGCTGTACGGATGGTTTTTGCAGATAAGGTCATATTTAATTCCTCCGAGGTTAGTGTTGGTTGCAGAACTCTCCTAACCCACGAAGACGCCCTCTATTCACGAGGCTTGCGCTTACCTTAGTGCTATTCGCCGAATTGGTCTGTGACGCTGCGCACAGCCCGACATATGCCGGCTCCGCCTCCGGCGATGAACCACATGTGAACGCGGCGCTCAGGGGCGGTTCAGCACGCATGGCCTAGAAATGGCACCCTAATCTCCAGGGATGAGCCCCGGAGACACGAGCCGAGGAACTCGCTGCCATGATCGCCATCGCCAGACACCACCGCCGCATCGAACGTCATGCCCGCGAGGAGAGCGTACGGCTGCTGGTATTGGCGCGCGGCTATCACGGCGCGGTTGATGCCTGCCTGCGCAATGGCTGGGATGAGATTCTAGCATTGCTGCTGGCGCGAGATACTATTTCGCTGTAGCACCAAGTCACCGCCGAGCGCCGGTGTACTAAATCTAGGGTGCAGATCAGATAGGGCTCGCAGATAAGAGACCACCTCCGGTATCACCCGACTTCCCGCGCCTTGGCGAACATCCGCAGATCGTCGAACAGCGTTTCATCGGTGATAATGCGCGGGACCTTATGCTGGCCGCCGAGCTTGCCGCGTTTTTTCATCCAGCTGGCGAAAGTGCCCGGCGCTGGTGCTTGCAGGCGCGGGGGCGCCAACCCGATGCCGCCGGCTCGATGGGCCTGGTAATCTTCGTTAGTTGCCGAAAGGTCGGCATCGAGGGTTTCGGTAAATCTTTTCAAACTGGTGCTACCCGGCGCCGGGTCGGCGAATTCGACAATGAATAGGTGATGGCCCAACCCGCCCTTCTTCTTCGGGAAGACCGCGCCGACCGAATAGTCGGTGACCAGCGCCCCGATCGCCGCCGCCGCCTTGGCGACGGCTTCCTCGATCTCCTCGTTGATTAGGTGCTCGCCGAAGGCCGAGAGCATGTAGGAGGTGCGCCCGGTGACCAGGAGGCGCGGCGGGTCCAGGCTGACCAGACGCACGGTGTCTCCCAACACGTACGACCACACGCCAGCATTGCTTGACAGCACCAATGCGTAATTGACGCCTGTCTCGGCGTTGCCGATCCAGTGCCGTGTCGGGTTGGTGCTCTCCAACTCCTCGACGGGCACGAATTCGTAGAACAGGCCGGTATCGAGGAGCATCCGCATGCCTTCTCCCGAACCCCGGTCGGCGACGGCGATGAATCCCTCGGAGGCCGGGTAGACTTCGCGCAACTCGGCCCGACTGCCCTCTAGCAATGCCTCGAATTGGGCCCGATAGGGTGCGAAATTGACTCCGCCATGGATCAGCAATTCGAGGTTCGGGTAATAGCTGGACAGGCGGTGGGGTAGCTCCGTGCGCAGCGCTGCCAGCTTATCGAAGAATACCAGCAGCCAACTCGGCGTCCCGCTGATCGTGCGGATATCGACTTCGAGCGAGGCCGGTGCCAGCTTGGCGATCTTCTCCTCCCAGTCGGTGATCAGCGCCATTTCCTTGGAAGGAAAATAACGGCGGTTTATCCACCAGGGCAGCTCGGCGGCGGCGATACCCGAAA
The DNA here is from genome assembly GCA_027295145.1 of Alphaproteobacteria bacterium. GTDB lineage: Bacteria > Pseudomonadota > Alphaproteobacteria > JAPULJ01 > JAPULJ01 > JAPULJ01. Next base: position 5,335 of record JAPULJ010000146.1, read on the forward strand.
TATCTCCGCTATTGATGCCCGGCGCCTGGCGAACGAGATTGGTGCTGCCGCCAAGCATGAAGCCGCGCCCGCCGAGCAGTTTCGAATTGGGTCGTCTGGCCACGTGATGGGTCAGGATATCGAGACTGGCGCGCACGTTGGCGCGCAGCATATCGGCCGAGCAAGGAATGTATTTGGTCGCTCCCGTCGTCGTGCCCGAGGTGACGGCGAAGTAGGGGATAGTGCCTGGCCAACTCACGCCGCCGATATGGGGGAAGGGCTCGCGCCAAAATTCGGCCCAGAAATCCTCGTAGCGCCGCAGCTTCACACACGCTTGAAATTCGCCAACCGAGCCGATCGACCCGAAATCATGCGCACGCCCGAAGCCAGTCGCGGCGGCTTTTCGGACGAGGGCGAGCAGCGTGCGTATTTGCGTCTCTGCAGGGTCGAGTCGCGCCAGTTGGCTCAATCGCCGCCGCGCCATCAGGCGAAAGATCGGCGTTAGATCGAGCATTCGAGCTAACGGTTCAGGCAGCTTGGAGATGCCGGGCGCCCGCCTCGGCGAGGCCGGCTGCATCCTCGAC
>JAPULJ010000147.1 GCA_027295145.1 Alphaproteobacteria bacterium
CCGCAGGATCGCTGTCATGTCGTTGAGATCTGGCGGCAACTTACCGTCGACGACGATCCGCATACCGGGCTTTTTGATATCATCGATAACACCTGCCCGGACATCTTGCGAGAAGGCATCATTCTCGAAGGCCAGCGCGACTTTCATCGAACTCACCTTACGACCTGCCTTTTTGGCTTGCTCAGCGGCCAGCGCGATAGCGCTCGCCAAGTACTGCTCGGAAGTCGAGAGCACGGCGAATAAGTATTTATATCCCTTGGTGAACAGCGAGCGCGAGGCACCGTTCGCTTCGACCATCGGGATCTTGTACTTTTCGGTAATCGGCGCGATCGCTTTGGTAAGGCCCGAACTATACGGGCCAAGCATGAATTTGACGCGGTCCTGATTAATCAGGCGTTCGGCGAGTTGGGCCCCGCGGGCACCGCGCGATTCGTCGTCGTAGTAGACAATCTTGAGCATATAGATCTTGCCGCCGATCTTGACCCCGCCCATCGCGTTGATGCGCTTAACAGCGAGGTTGTAGCCGTTCATCGTGTGTTTGCCGTTGGTCGAGTACTTGCCGGTTTTCGATACGGCGGCGCCGAGAACGATCGTATCCGATTGGGCAGCGTCGCTTGCTGGTATCAACGCCGCTGCTGCCAGTGCCGCGCTGAGTGAGGTGACTTTGATCAACCTGAACTTCGACATCGCTTGATCTCCCTGCGTTTTTCTCATGTTCCTTTTCGGCCTATCCGGGCTTTCTATCCCGTTTCGCGGAATCGCTCGCATCGAACAATACCTGTGTGCTTCCAATTCGCAAGATATGCTTTGCTGGCCAGAGGCAAAAACGCCGTCCCTTGCCGCGCCACTGTCCAGCGGATAAATTGTGAAACAACCCCCGCACATTGGAGCGTCCGAGTTTCCCGATGGAATTGGCCGGCCAGTATAAATTCCTCTCCCTTCGCAAAAATGTTAATGGCATTCATGTCGAGCCATTCGCAGCGCGCGGCGCACGGACCGCCAACAACTATACCGGCGATGACGAAGTCGCCTGACAAAATCGTGGTGGATAGCAAGGAGACCCGAAGACCAGGTTTGCCTTGGCCCTTGTGGATCACCGGACTTATCGTTGCCATAGGTGCGATCCTGGCAGTATTCGGTCGATGATCCGCGGCGGCGGCATCCCATCGTATTCCGGTCTTGACGTTCAGCGGTCCGGCGTTGAGACTAGGTGCAATCGGTTTCCCGGCCTGCAAGGCGCGCCCCAGACCGCGCCGGGATAAGGGAAATCAAGGAATAATGGCGGAAATCGCCAGCAAACTGGGAGGGAGTGCGGATGACTGTCACCGTATCCATTACGGTGAACGGCAAGACCGCCACGGCTGAAGTCGAGCCGCGGACTTTGCTCGTTCAATACCTTCGCGAAAACCTAGGCCTTACCGGCACGCATGTCGGCTGCGATACCAGCCAGTGTGGCGCCTGCGTCGTGCATGTCGATGGTGTATCGGTAAAGTCCTGCACCATGCTCGTCGCCCAGGCCAATGGCGCCGAGGTCACGACCATTGAGGGGCTCGCCGCGAACGGCAATCTGCACCCCATGCAGGAGGCTTTTCGCGAAAATCACGGGTTGCAATGCGGTTTCTGCACGCCCGGCATGATCATGAGCGCGCTCGATCTGGTCAAGAACAACGCCAAGCCCAGCGAAGTAGAAATTCGCGATTGGCTCGAAGGCAACATCTGCCGATGCACCGGATACCACAATATCGTCAAATCGATCCGGGCCGGCGCACAGGCGATGAGGAACTAAGACATGGTAGAGAATGGAATCGGCGCCAGCGTCCTCAGAAAAGAGGATCAGCGCTTTCTAATCGGCCGCGGAAACTACGTCGATGACATCAACCGTCCGGGTCAGTCATACGCATCGTTCGTGCGCTCGCCGCACGCCCACGCGACGATCAAGTCCGTCGACATCAGCGCGGCGCAGGGTGCGCCCGGAGTTGTTGCCGTGTTTACCGGCGACGAACTCGCGGCCGACGGCATAGGACCGCTGATCTGCGGAGTGACGATCACCGGCAAGGACGGCGAGCCTCATAAGGCGACGCCGCATCCGGCGCTGGCCCAAGGCAAGGTGCGTTGCGTCGGCGACCCCATCGCCGTGGTGATCGCCGAGACGCTTGACCAGGCCAAGGACGGTGCAGAGCTGGTCGAGGTCGACTACGAAGTGCTGCCCGCTGTCGTTTCGGCGGTGGCGGCGCTTGAATCCGGCGCGCCGCAAGTCCACGACGAAGCGCCGGGCAACCTCTGCGTCGACTGGGAGATCGGCGACAAGGCGGCGACCGATGCCGCCTTCGCCGGCGCGGCGCACATCACTAGGGTTGAGCTCGTAAACAATCGCTTAATTCCGAACGCGATGGAGCCCCGGGCTGCGATCGGCGAGTACGATGCAGGTACCGACAGCCGGACGCTTTATATTACAAGTCAGAATCCGCACCTCCACCGTCTCGTGCTTTCGGCCTTCAATCAGGTCGCGCCCGAGCATAAGCTGCGGGTGGTTGCGCCGGACGTGGGCGGCGGTTTTGGATCCAAGATATTCACTTACAACGAAGAACTTGTTTGCATCTGGGCCACGGCCAAGATCAACCGCCCGATCAAGTGGACGGCGGAACGCACGGAGTCATTTCTCACCGACGCTCACGGCCGCGACCACGTGACCACGGTCGAGCTGGCACTCGATGCGGACAACAAGTTCATAGGGCTGCGTATCGGCACAGTTGCGAACGTCGGTGCATATCTCCAGGTATTTGGGGACGCCATCTGTACCTTGTTTTACGGTCTGCTGACCGCGGGGCCATATACGACGCCGGCCATATACTGCGAGGTCAAGTGCGCCTACACCAACACTGCCCCGGTCGACGCGCTGCGCGGTGCTGGCCGGCCTGAAGCGACTTATCTGTTGGAGCGGGTGGTCGACGCGGCCGCCACAGAACTGGGGATCGATCCGGCCGAGTTACGTCGGCATAACTTCATCCCGCCGGACGCCTTCCCCTATCAGACACCGGTTATCCATCTTTACGACAGCGGCGACTACGGAGCCAGCCTCGACGAGGCCATAAAGCTCGCGGACATAGCTGGTCTAGAGGCGCGCAAGAAGGCGTCTCAAAAAAACGGCAAGCTACGCGGTGTCGGTTTCAGTTCCTACATCGAGGCCTGCGGCGTAGCGCCATCCGCCGCTGTCGGCTCGCTCGGAGTCGGCGTCGGGCTTTGGGAATCGGCGGAGATCCGGTTCAATCCCACGGGCAACGTCCAAGTGCTTACCGGCACCCACTCCCACGGACAGGGACACGAGACAGCGTTTGCTCAAATTGTTACCGAAAAGCTCGGCGTTCCCATCGAGAATATCGAGGTCGTGCATGGAGACACCGCCAGCGGTCCCTTTGGCATGGGTACCTACGGCTCGCGCTCGCTTGCCGTCGGTGGCATGGCCATCGTCAAGGCGGCCGAGAAGATCATCGAGAAGGGCAGGAAGATCGCCGCCCATACGCTTGAGGCCGCCGAAGGCGACATCGAGTTCAGCGACGGCAACTTCACCGTTGCCGGCACCGACAAGGTGATGAACATCGCCGCGGTAGCCTTCAGTGCCTATGTGCCGCACAACTACCCCGAAGGAGTCGAGCCCGGGCTTGCCGAAAGCGCGTTCTACGACCCGCTAAATTTCTCGTTCCCAGCCGGCACGCATATCTGCGAGGTGGAGGTCGATCAGGAGACTGGTAAAGTCGAAATCGCCGCCTACACCACCGTCGACGATTTCGGCACGATCGTCAATCCGCCGATTGTCGCCGGCCAGGTCCATGGTGGTGTGGCGCATGGCGTCGGCCAAGCGTTGCTGGAGAACGCGGTCTACGACGAGGATAGCGGTCAGCTTCTGTCGGGCTCGTATATGGATTACACAATGCCGCGTGCCGACGATCTGCCGAGCTACAAACTCGGCTATACGAAGACAGATCCGCCGCACAACCCGCTTGGGGTCAAGGGCTGCGGCGAGGCCGGCGCCATAGCGGCGCCGCCAGCGGTCATCAATGCGGTCATCGACGCGCTGAAGCCGCTGGGTATCAGCAGCATTGACATGCCGGCGACGCCCCAACGGGTGTGGCAAGCAATCCAATCGGCCCGCCAGGCGGCCGAGTAAGGGAGGCAAGAAAATGTACAATTTCGAATATGTCCGAGCCGCCTCCCTCAGGGAAGCGGAGAACATTGGCGGCGATGCGGTACTGATGGCTGGCGGCATGACCTTGATTCCAACCATTAAACTACGCCTTGCCAGCCCAAGCCAAGTCGTTGATCTCGGCGGCATCAAGGACCTTGTCGGGATCAAGGTCGCGGGCGGAACGGTGAGCGTCGGGGCGATGACAACCCATGCCGCGGTCGCCAGCGACAAAGCGGTTGCCAAGGCTATCCCTGCCCTCGCCCACCTTGCCGACACGATCGGCGATCCGGCGGTACGCAATCGCGGCACGATCGGCGGCTCGATCGCAAACAATGATCCAGCAGCCGATTACCCGGCGGCGGTGCTTGGTCTTGGCGCCACGATTAAAACAAACAAGCGCGAAATCGCAGCCGATAATTTCTTCACTGGCCTTTTCGAAACAGCGCTGGTGGAAGGTGAGATCATCACCCAAGTCTCGTTTCCTACTCCCAGCAAGGCGGGGTATTCGAAGTTCCCGAACCCAGCTTCGCGATACGCGATTGTTGGCGTCATGGTTGCCAAAACCAAGGATGGAGTCCGGGTTGCGGTGACCGGGGCCGGCGGGTGCGTCTTCCGCGTACCGGAAATGGAGCAAGCGCTGGTTAGCAAATGGTCTCCTGAATCGGTGGCCAGTATCTCGGTATCGCCGACGGACCTCAATTCCGATATCCACGCCAGCGCCGAATACCGGGCGCATCTGGTCACGGTGATGGCAAAACGTGCGGTGGCGGCGGCGCGCTGACAGCCGATCCGACCGCGAGGCCTTAGAAGGGGTGGGTGTCATACCCACCCCTTTCTCGTTTCGGGCACGATTTCCCCAGCAATGACAAAGGCCCAGTGAGGCATTAAGTATCGAGATACCAAAATCGCCCCGCTGGGGCCTAATCCATCGGAAAGAGAAATCGTTTGAAGAAATCACCCGATTCCGTCGATGCTACTCTCGCACTCCTCTCCGAGGGGCAATATGTCGCCGATCGTAGCTTGGCAACCGCAGTGTTTCTCGCGCTCAAACTCAACCGCCCGCTTTTCCTCGAAGGCGAGGCCGGCGTTGGCAAGACCGAGATCGCAAAGGTTTTGGCCGCGACACTCGGCCGACGGCTGATACGACTTCAGTGTTACGAGGGGCTCGACGTATCGAGCGCGGTCTACGAATGGAACTATTCGGGCCAGATGATCGAAATCCGTCTGGCGGAGGCAGCCGGTGCAAAGGACCGCGAACAGCTGCGCGGGGATATTTTCTCAAAGCGTTTTCTCGTCAAGCGCCCCCTCCTTCAGGCGCTCGAGGAGCAAGAGGGCGGACCGCCGGTTCTGCTGATCGACGAACTCGACCGAACCGACGAGCCATTCGAGGCCTATCTGCTGGAGGTCCTGTCCGATTTTCAAATCACGATCCCCGAGATTGGTCCGATCGTCGCTAAAACCCCACCGATCGTGGTCATCACCTCGAACCGCACGCGTGAAATTCATGACGCGCTGAAGCGCCGTTGCTTCTATTATTGGGTCGATTATCCCGACGCCGAGCGGGAGTTGGAAATCCTCCATATCAAGGCGCCGGGTGCAGGTAAGGCGTTGGCGCGCGAGGTTGTCGCTTTCGTCCAGAAGCTTCGCGAAATGGATCTGTTCAAACTGCCTGGCGTGGCTGAAACTATTGACTGGACGAGTGCACTTACGCAGCTCGATGTCATTTCCCTGGACGCCCAAAGCATCGATTCGACCTTGGGTGCACTGCTGAAATACCAAGATGATATTGTCCGGTTACAGGGTAGTGATGCGGCCAGAATACTTGACCAGATTCGTAATGAAATGGCCGCTCCGGCGAATAGCTAGGAGCCCAGGTGGATGAACGAGCAACGGCCCCTTGCGACCCCCGACAATGGTGACAGCGGCGGCCGACTAGCCGAGAATATTATGCATTTTGCACGCGTGTTACGTGCAGCTGGGCTGCCGATCGGTCCGGGCCGGGTCCTCAATGCGATCAACGCCGTGCGCACCGTCGGCATCGGCGATCGCGGAGATTTTTACTGGACGCTCCACGCCGTGTTCATCAACCGGCGCGACCAGCGAGAATTGTTCGACCAAGCATTCCACATCTTCTGGCGCAATCCACGGATCCTCGAACGAATGATGGCGATGGCGCTGCCGACGATCAGAGTTCCGGGAATGGAGGAAGATGAGTTATCTCGCCGGGTCGCCGAGGCCTTGGGCGCGGGCCGCGAGCCAGGACAGGCGGAAGCCGACGATGACGAACCGCCGGAGGAGATCGTGATCGACGCGGCGATGACGTGGTCCGACCGCGAACTTCTACAAAGCAAGGATTTTGAGAAAATGTCGGCCGAGGAGATTGCCCGGGCCCGGGCAATCATCGCGCGCATGCACCTGCCGATCATGGTCGTTCCGACCCGGCGCTTCCGGCCCAACCCGCATGGGCAACGCATTGACATGCGGGGGACGCTCCGAAAGTCGCTGAGATCCGGCGGTCGTGACATACCGCTCGCGCGCCGCAGCCGGCGCTGGCGGCACCCTCCGTTGGTCATCCTTTGCGATATATCGGGCTCGATGAGCCGGTACTCGCGAATGCTACTGCATTTCATGCATGTCCTGACCAACGATCGCGACCGGGTTCATACCTTTCTTTTCGGCACCCGGCTCACCAATATTACCCGGCACCTTCGCAACCGCGATATTGACCTTGCCCTCGACAAGATCACCGGCGCCGTCGAGGATTGGTCGGGCGGCACCAGGATCGGCAGCTGCCTCATGGAGTTCAATCGCATTTGGTCGCGCCGGGTGCTCGCTCAGGGTGCTGTGGTGATGCTCATTACCGACGGGCTGGACCGAGAAGAAGGTGATCATCTCGAAGCGGCGATCGAACGGCTGCACAAGTCGTGTCGGCGTCTAGTTTGGCTCAACCCACTTTTGCGCTACGAGGGTTTCGAGCCAAAATCCCAGGGAATCAAAACAATTATGCCCCATGTCGACGAGTTCCGCCCGGTCCATAACCTGAACAGCCTAATCGAACTGGCGGCGGCACTTGGCCGACCAAGGCAGCAGCGAGTTCAAGGAGCTGGTAAATGGCGGGAGATGGTAAAATAGCGATCCCACACGACAATGTGCTCGAAACCGCCGGCGAATGGCGTGCGGCCGGCAAAGGCGTGGCGCTGGCAACCGTCGTCGCGACCTGGGGCTCCTCGCCACGCCCAGCCGGCAGCCAGCTTGCGGTGGACGAAACCGGCGCCATGGTCGGCTCGGTCTCCGGCGGCTGCATCGAAGGCGCCGTCGTGGCGGCGGCGATTAAGATCATCGGCGACGGCAAGCCACGCCTCTTCGACTTCGGGATCAGCGACGAGCAGGCTTGGGAAGTTGGCCTCGCCTGCGGCGGCAAGCTTGAAGTCTACGTCGAGCGGCTGGAATGAAGCGCGCCGTACTCGACGCCGTGATCGCCGCACGAGCGGAAAAGCGGGCTCTGGCTCTGGCAACGAACCTTAAATCCGGCGCGCAGCTTGCGATAACCGAAGCAGACAGTCTCGGTGATCTCGAATCGTCTCCGGCGATCAGCGCGGCCGCCGCCGATGCCCTTCGCCACGACAAGCCGGTCACAATCGCAAGCGATGAAGGCTCTGTTTTTATCCAGCCGTTCAACCCGCCTCTCAGGATGTTCATCGTCGGCGGCGTCCATATCGCCCAAGCCCTGGCGCCGATGGGTGCGCTGGCTGGTTATGACGTCACCGTTAACGATCCACGCGGCTCGTTTGCATCAAAAGACCGATTTCCAAGCATCGCGCTGTCCGACCAATGGCCAGACGAAGCGCTGGCTGCGTATGCACCGGACAGCCGTACCGCGATCGTCACCTTGACCCATGATCCCAAGCTCGACGATCCTGCGCTTGCCATGGGTTTGAGATCGCCGGCCTTTTATATCGGCGCCCTTGGCAGCAGGAAGACCCACGCCGCGCGGCTGGAACGGCTGGCTGGCCTGGGTTTTTCCGACACGGATCTTTCGCGCATCCACGGTCCGCTCGGCCTGGCGCTCGGCGGACGCTCGCCGGCCGAGATAGCCATCGCCGCCTTGGCCCAGGCAACGCAATCCTTGCATGAGAACGGACAGCAGAAGTGAAGTTCGGGACGATCCCCATTGCCGAAGCGCTTGGCGCCATTCTCGCCCACTCGTTGAGGGCCGATGCGCGAACAATAAAAAAAGGTAGAATTCTCGACCGCACCGATCTATCCGCCCTGAGTGCAGCCGGACACGAAGCGATCATGGCAGCGCGTCTTGAGCCGAGCGATGTCGGCGAGGACGATGCAGCTAGAGCGCTGGCCGCGGCATCCGCCGGCGAGCATGTGGTGTCAAGCAGGGCGTCCAACGGGCGCAGCAATTTAATTGCGCGATCGCGGGGGCTGGCCATCCTGGACCGCGCTCAGGTCGCACAGGTGAATGCGGTTGATGAGGGATTAACGGTGGCGACTCTCGAACCCTTCACCGTTGTCGAGCCAGGTGATCTCCTGGCAACGGTGAAGGTCATTCCATTTTCCATCTCCGAATCAACCTTGGCCGACTGTTTGCGGCATGCGGTTGATCCCGGTGCGCTCGTCCGGGTCGCGGCCTTTAGGAGTAAACGCGTCAGTCTGTTGCAGACTGAGCTGCCCGGATTCAAGAAATCGCTCATCGACAAAATGCTCGCGGTAACGACCGAGCGGATCGAGGGACTCGGTGGCGAATTGATTGACGCGCGTGTTTGCGAACACGACGAGGCAGCGGTTGCCGAGGCTTTGAAATTTAGCACATCAGATAACTGTGAAATATTGTTGATCCTCGGCGCCTCAGCGATCGTCGACCGAAGGGATACGGTGCCGGCAGCAATCGTTCGCGCCGGCGGAGAGGTGCGACATCTCGGCATGCCAGTGGATCCGGGAAACTTGATGCTGCTCGGCATTCTTGGGAAGACGGTTGTGCTGGGACTCCCCGGCTCGGCCCGATCACCCCGCTTGCATGGTTTCGATTGGGTGTTGCAGCGCCTTTTCGCCGGGCTGGAGGTGAGCGGCACCGACCTGACTCAAATGGCTGTCGGCGGCTTGCTCAAAGATATCCCCGGCCGGCCGATGCCGCGCAGAATTGCGGCGCCCATGGGCCGACCGCGACGCGAAACCAGAATTGCCGCGCTGGTGTTCGCCGCCGGTCAATCACGGCGTATGGGGCGGACTAACAAGCTGCTCGCCAAGATCGACGGCGTAGCGATGGTTCGCCGTGTTGTAGATGCCGTCACGGCGTCAAATGCCCAGCCGGTTCTCGTCGTCACCGGTCACCAGTCGGGCCGCGTCCGCGATGCGCTGAAAGAATGCTCGATCGAATTCGTCGACAACCCTGATTTTGGCGAGGGGATCAGTTCTTCCTTGCGGCATGGGTTGGCGGCGCTTCCCGAAGACATCGATGCCGTGCTTATCTGTCTGGGCGATATGCCCCGTGTATCCGCCAGCATCCTAAACCGGCTGATCGACGCCTTCGATCCCGAGGACGCCGACACGATCTGCGTTCCGGTTCACCGCGGCAAACGCGGCAATCCGGTCCTCTGGACGCGGCGGTACTTCCATGAGATGCGCGAAATCGCAGGTGATGTTGGTGCCAAGCACTTAATCGGAAAATATTCCGAAGCGCTTCGCGAAGTCGAGATGAGCGAAGAAGGCGTCTTGATCGACGTCGATTCGCCCGACGCGCTCGCCGCGTTGAAGCCCGGGAGTAAAAAGTCAGCCTAGCAGTCCCGACCTAATCTCCTCTCTTTTGCCCGGCGTCCAAATTGTAGCGCCCCAGAAACGCCATGATCACTGGAATAGCACCGTGATCATGAAGATCGTTATGCCCGGCGAAAGGAAAGAAGTGGCCATTCTTCGGCTCGGGCGCGGCCGCCAACAATCGTCGTCCGAAAGCGATGGGCACCGTTCGATCGAGTTCGCCATGCACTACCAAGATTGGCGCGCTGATGTCGGTAATGCGCGAGAGTGAATCGAACCGGTCACGAATGGCGAGGCGAACAGGCGCCCACGGATAAGCCGCTGCGCCGACATCGACAATTGATGTAAAAGGCGCTTCGAGTATCACGGCGCCGATCTCTGTCTTGCCTGCTAGAGCCACCGCGACACCGCTGCCAAGCGACTCGCCGTAAAGGACGATGCGAGTACGGTCAACGCCCTGAGCGTCCAGAAAAGCTAGCGCCGCCTCGCCATCCGCCAGCAAGCCCTTCTCGCTGGGACGCCCCGGATTGCCGCCGTATCCGCGATAAGAAGCGAGGAGCACGCCGAAGCCGGCATCGAGGAAAGGACGAACCTTGCTACCACGATCGCCGATATGCCCTGCATTTCCGTGAAAATAGACAAGCACCGGGGCCCCAGGCACGGGCGGTGACTTATACCAACTGTTGAGCGACATATTGTCGGCGGTCCGGTAGTGGGCAACGGACATTTCGGGGACGTCGCTCGACTCCAGATGCGGGATGTTTCGATCGGGAAAAAACAGCAGCTTGCGTTGGAATGCAAACATTCCCACGACGATCATCAAGTAGACCCCCAAAACGACCAGAATTCCCTCAATCATCGTTATCTACTCCGAAACCAAAAGCGGAATGGTAGCGAGCCTCATAGCGATACAGTAATCTCCTCGCCTGACGGCCAAATCCTGATATCGCAACTAATGGAGTGCCGGTTCAATCATGAAGATTTCGATCCGCGCAGTACGTCTGTGGAGCGGCGTCATACTGTTTGTCTACGTGTCAATGCATTTGTTGAACCATGCACTGGGACTGGTGTCGCTGTCTGCCATGGAGGGTGGAAGGGTCTGGTTTCTAGCAGTTTGGCGCAACCCCGTCGGCACCGGCGTACTCTACGGTTCGCTCTCGGCTCATATCCTACTAACGATGTGGAGCCTTTTTTCGCGGCGCAGCCTTCGGATGCATCGCTGGGAGGTGTCCCAGCTCGTTTTGGGGCTGTTGATTCCGCCGATTTTAGTCAATCACATTCTTGGTACACGCTTGGTCAGCGAGCTATTTGGTGTCGTCGACAACTACCACTACATCATGCTGATCTTCACACACTTTGCGCCTTCAGTCGGCGCCCAGCAGATCGCGATCTTGATATTCGCATGGGTACACGGCTGTATCGGGATACATTTCTGGCTCAGACTGAAGCCTTGGTATGCCGCGGTTCGAATGTGGTTGTTCGCCGGCGCACTTCTGATCCCGGTTTTTGCGCTGCTTGGCTTTTCCCAGGCAGCGCACGAAATCCAAGTCCTACTAAAACAACCCGGTTGGTTGCAAGCCACGATGGCCTCGATACGTCTGCCAAATCCCGCGGCTGTTGCGTTCGTCGAAAATGGGAAGATAGTGGCCTGGCTGATTTTATTCGGATTGTTGGCTACGACGTTTGGTGCGCGCTTCGTACGGTCGTGGCTGATGCGGCGCAAAGGGCTGGTGCGATTGGTATATCCCGGCCCTCAGATCGTCGATGTTACGCGCGGGTTGAGTGTTCTCGAAGCCAGCCGCATTGCCGGCATCCCCCACGCATCGGTCTGTGGCGGCCGCGGTCGCTGTTCGACATGTCGCATCCGGATAGGCGAGAGCGAGGTTGCGCTCCCTGAGGCGAACGAAGACGAGAGGAAAGTCCTGGCACGCGTCGGAGCCCCCCCCGGGGTCCGACTGGCCTGTCAACTCCGGCCCGAGCCAGGGCGGCTGCAAATCACACCGTTGCTGCCACCGACGGCCACCGTGCGCGATGCTTTTAACCGGCCCGCATATCTCCAGGGGCGTGAGGAGGAGATCGCAGTGTTGTTCGCTGATCTTCGATCTTTCACAAATTTTTCGGAGAAGAAACTTCCTTTCGATGTCGTTTTCGTCCTCAACCGGTATTTCAGCGCGATGGGCACCGCGGTCGTATCTGCTGGCGGTCATCTCGATAAATTCATCGGCGACGGGGTGATGGCCCTATTCGGCATTGACAGCGGCCGTCAACAAGGTTGCCGCGAGGCGCTCTCTGCTGCCCGCGCGATGAGCGAGGGTCTCGAGGAGTTGAACCGATCCCTGGAGAACGATCTCGATGAGCCTCTTAGAATTGGCATCGGCATTCATGCCGGGCCGGCGATTGTCGGTGAGATGGGATACGGACAGGCGACCAATCTGACCGCGATTGGTGACACCGTAAATACGGCCAGTCGCCTTGAAACCATGACCAAGGAATTCGGGGTAGAGCTGGTCGTCTCGGAAATCGTCGGCGACTATGCCGAAATCGATCTGACCGGGCTACGCAGCGAGGAGGTTTCGATCCGAGGTCGCGAACAACCGCTAAAGGTGCGGTTCGCCGAAACCGCGTTGGAGATTCCAGTGACGGGCATTCGCGCCAAACGCCGCCGGGCTAAACGAAGCGACAACAGCGTCGCGACGTCGGAAATACCTGCGAAATCGAAATAGCTACAGAAAAGAGCGAGGTCTAATACCGCCACGACAATCGGACGGCGATCGGTGCTCTGTGCTACTCGGCGCCGGTCAACTGCCGCGCCTTTTTGCGAGCGCGGTGACTTTGGCTTTCAGCTCCTCGTACTCGGTGCACCCGAAGCTGCAAAGCTTGTCGAGCTTAGCAAGCTGTTCCCTGGCTTTCTGTAAATCGCCGAGCCGCACGTAGAGCTCACCCAGACATTCGTTGGCACCCTTGTGGTTCGGATCGATTGCCAACGCTTTTTGATAATAAGTCATCGCCGACTGCAAATCGTTGGTTTCGCGATAGCTGTACCCAAGGTAGTTCAAAGCGTCAGCGTTCTTGGGGTCAGCCGCGACGACTTGCTTGAGAAGAGTAATGGCCCCTGGATATTCCAAAGCCTTCACCTTGACCACCGCCCGGGCGTAGATCTCTTGCGGGTTCGCGCGGTTAGATTGGCCGCCGCCACCGCCCATCGCCGAGACGTCGGCGGCACCAGATGCGAGCCCGATCGAAATCACGACGCCGATAACCATTTTCACAAATCCATCCATGACTGTCCACCTTCCGCATTTCTGTACCGCGCTGTGCTTGCCGCAATCGATGACATTTAGCGCAAATAGCGGGCGAAACAAAGGCAAGTCCCTAACAACTTAATGTGAAAACGTTACCGCCGTGGAGCCTGTCGATACAAAGTCGGACAGCTGGATTGCCATCAATGCGCCGTGAACACCGCAACCGCCATATGTCACAGAATGTGTAGGTTGACCTTGGAAATAACAATTTCGCGCCGGCGCTAGCGGCCGTACTCGCCCGCTTCAAATCCAACCATAGATCAATCGAACGGCATTTTACGAGGGCCGGCCCGCATCCCCAGAGAAAGAGGCAAGTGGTGCGGCTGGAGGGACTCGAACCCCCACGAGCATACTGCCCACATGGACCTGAACCATGCGCGTCTACCAATTCCGCCACAGCCGCGTGCGACCTTAGATATGCAAAGTTAGTTTGGTGCGGCCGACAGGACTTGAACCTGTACAGGGTTTCCCCTACAGCGCCCTCAACGCTGCGCGTCTACCAATTCCGCCACGGCCGCGATGCCTAACCTTCTCTACCTGGGCCCTCACAAACACCAAACTTTTAGCACTCCCGACAACTGATTGTGTAGACAAATATCGCGCCAATCAGCTCTCAACAACATTCAGATATCTGCCTGTTGAACTACCAAAGCATCGCCGTAAATGTCTAATCAGCTATAGATTGTGGCGAAAAACAATCCACACAATTCTGTGGTAGCACTCAACATCTTCGAATTAAATGTTAATAATTCAAATAGTTACCGATTTTCGAGTTCAATCTTCAATACGGCCCCAATAAATGCGTTCTATGGCGCCGCAGTCGAATTCTTTGTATTGCAGTGGTTTACATATAGGAGCCTGATGGTAGATATTAAGAAACCCTTGCAATTCAACGAAAGTAAGATCAAACTGCGCACCAATTTAAGAGATTGAAGCGGTGGGGTAATCTGCAACTTATGTGCGAGGAGTCATGGCGAGCGATACTGGCGGGCTTCGGAATTCAAGCAATAAGACGGTCGATTTAAAGGTCATCACGTCCGATACGGAGGTGCGGGCTGCGAGTGGGTACTCCGATCCCCACAGCGTCGTCGCGCGTCTCATCGTAAACGAGAACGATGCCACTTCCAAACCCAGATTATTTGAAGATGCTTACGAAGAACTCGAACTGGTCTTCGATCCCCGCGAGCGAATCCTTTGGTATTACATGCGACCGAAAGATCGGCCCAGTTTCACGCACACGCTGTTGCGCGATATCAGGCGTCTTCAGCTACAGGTTGCAGAGACATTCGAAGGCGCCAAGAGCCTCGAAGACACACCCTTGCGCTATCTCGTGGCAACGTCGGCACTTCCGCAAACGTTCAATCTTGGTGGCGATCTGAGACTCCTGGGCTCGCTTGTCCGAGCGAAGGACCGTTTTGGGCTCGAGGATTATGCGCGTGCTTGCATCGACGTTCTTTTCGGAAACATGGTTGCCCTCGATCTTCCGCTGGTGACGGTATCGTTGGTCCGTGGATACGCCCTTGGCGGCGGATTTGAAGCAGCTATGTCCAGCAACGTATTGATTGCAGAAGAACAAGCCAAGTTCGGTCTTCCCGAAGTTCTATTCAATCTGTTCCCAGGCATGGGAGCTTACAGCCTGCTGGCCCGGCGCATTGGTCAGGTCGAGGCCGAGCGGATGATCGTAAGCGGCAAGACCTACTCCGCGGGCGAGATGCATGAAATGGGAATTGTGGACGTGCTAGCGGCGGAAGGTGAAGGCGAGCGCAAGCTGTATGAGTTCGTCGGTCAACGCAGTCGTCGCTTCAATTCGCATCTAGCCATCTACCAGGCGCGGAAGCGCTATGCCAAAGTAACTCACGAAGAACTCAACGACATAGCTGCGATATGGGTCAATGCAGCCCTGAACCTCAGCACTACCGATCTACGAAGAATAGACAGGCTAGCAAGCTCGCAAGATCGCCTCTAGTCGCGCGCGGGCAGGCCTCAACGCCAGCAAAAATTTCGATCGAGGGCTTGGCGTGACAGTTGGCCGTTCAACACCATTGAGAATTCAGGAATAGCCGACGACTGGCATAGCTAATCGTACAAAACGCGCATGCGAAGTCAGGCCGATTGACCCGGCGCTCGGAAGACTACGAGTGTTTTGCGCTAGGTGTATCAAATTTTCCCTGACCGAGGTTCAGATAGGGCGCAAATGCCGCGCGCACTTGGTTGAACTCTTGCCGTATTTCTTTGGCGAACGTTGCGCCCTTGAGATCGAACATTGCTTTATCGACAGCCCGCCATTCCAAGCAAAGCCCGAACACGCCACAGGCCCCGACATTTGCCGAAGCGCTGCGCAATGTATGTACGACGTCGTGGAACGCCGCCAGATCCTTTCGCGCGACAGCGGTTTCGATCTCCTCTACGAGTCCGGCGGAATCGTCGAGATAATCCTGCAGAAGGCCAACTAGAAAATCATCGTCTCCTCCTAGATTTCGCAACTCGTCGATAACTGTTGTGTCCAAAACGAGAATTTTGGGCGCACGCGCTGCGGGATGAATGGACACATTCTCGGGAAGCTCATTAATGTCCTCAACTGCACGGCTCTCACCGTCGTCCGAAATGGAACGCGTTTCGAGCGACTTACGAGCCGTTACCGCGACCATGTCCAGCAACAAGTCGGCTTTGATCGGCTTCGTGAGATGGGCATCGAAACCGGCTTCCTTACATCGCTTTTTCGTTTCCGGAGTGGCATCAGCCGTCAGTGCGATGATCGGCGTTCGATCGTCGCCAAGTGCACTGAATTGATACAGACTGACCGCCTCGATCCCGCTCATTACCGGCATATTTATATCCATGAGCGCAATATCGAAGCTATCGCTCTCAAGCGCATCAAGGGCCAATTCGCCGTTCTCCACGAGAGTTGCCTTGTGTCCACCGCGCTCAAGTATCTTGGCAACGACCGTTCGATTGACCCGATTGTCGTCGGCGACCAGCACCTTCAGTTTGCCGACCTTCCTGTTCGGTTGTATTTCTTGAACCGGACGGTCTCTGAGGTCTCCGGGGTCGAGCGCGTGCAGGACGGCGGCAATCTCGAACTCTCGCACCGGTTTTGGCAGAATTGTGGCGTAGATGTTCCGTAGATCTCGGTCTTTTGCTCGTTTGCGCCAAGCGCTGCTGACCAACACGAACTGCAAATCAGCCTCGTTTGCAGATCCCGCGCGAAGTCTCGTCAGCTTGTCGACGTCCTCCGCACGCAACTTGTCATCGACGAACAGGACGGAGATCGATTCCGATTTTAAAGTCGCATCGATCAAACGCGCCATCGCATTGTCGGGTGATTTGATAACCGTCGGTTCCAATCCTAAGGCTACGAGCGGCTTCCGGATAGCATCGGTGGTAGCCTTTTCGGCCGACAGGATGACGATGCC
Organism: Alphaproteobacteria bacterium; assembly: GCA_027295145.1. Classification (GTDB taxonomy): domain Bacteria; phylum Pseudomonadota; class Alphaproteobacteria; order JAPULJ01; family JAPULJ01; genus JAPULJ01. Next base: position 16,662 of record JAPULJ010000147.1, read on the forward strand.
AAGGTTTCCGATCGCGTTGCGTTTAGTCTTGCGAACCGTCGGACGCGATTCGAGAGGGAGTTCTACCCAGAACGTGCTGCCATTTCCAGGCGTGCTGTTGACGCCGATGCGCCCATCCATCAAACCGACAAGCTGTTTTACGATCGCCAGCCCCAAGCCGACACCGTCGAATTGACGAGATACAGCTTCGTCGGTTTGTGTAAAGCTTTCGAATATTCTCTCTTGCATGTCGTCGGGAATGCCGATTCCCGTATCGACAACTTCGAAGCGCACATCGGTTTGACCATTGTCTCGGAGCACTGGCTCGATGCTGAGCAGCACCCTGCCTTGATCGGTGTATTTGATTGCGTTGGATACGAGATTGATCAGAATTTGCCGCAGTCGGCCGGCGTCCGCACGGACGATCTGCGGGGTCTTGGGCGCAATATGGATCGAAAACTGCAGATCCTTTGCCCGAGCCTGGGCCAACAACATCGATCGCACTTGCGCGATCGCCACATGAAGGTCGACGTCGCTCAGACGGACCGCAATTTTTCCTGACTCGATCTTCGAGAAATCGAGAATATCGTTGATTTGCGCCGATAGCGCGTCTGCCGAAGTACCGATTGTTTGCACCATTTCCCGCTGGGGGCCAGTGAGCGCGGAAATGCCGAGGAGATCGGCCATGCCGATGATTCCATTGAGCGGTGTTCTGATCTCATGGCTCATTGTGGCAAGGAAACGCCCCTTTGCCTGGTTGGCATCCTCAGCCTGGGCCCGCGCTTGCTGCAATCGCCGCAGCAACGTCGCCACATAGGCCGGGAGAATTACAAGTGCCGCGAGTAACCCAAAGGAGAGTTCCGGCTGCTGCTTCCAGTATTCCGTTGTCGAGATTACCGCCAGGAAACCGGTCGTACTGGTTACCGTGCCGTATGCCAGATATCGAATTCCGTACCGGAAACCCATACCGAACGTCACGAACAGGTAAATCCAGTACCACATGGCCGTAGACTCTCCGAGCATGTGCATGAAAAATGAAAGCGTCGCCATGTCGAGGCCAAGGGCCATAATTCTTCGAACGTGCGACTCTTTCGGCTGCCACAAAAGATGGGCGAAGAACAGGCATGAGGTCAGGAGATATCCGCTGCCGATAACTATCAGCAATACCGCCTCCGGTATCGGGTTCCTAGTCAAAGAAATGAGCAAGGAAAGGAAAACCGCGAAGCCGATCACAATTCTGATCAGCTGCTGCTCGTGTTCGCTGTCGGGTCGGACTCTCAGTCGTGATTTGACCCACTCCAGAACCGAATGCTGTGAGCCTGAGTTCGATCGGTGGGGCGCAGCGCGCCTGCCACTCACTCTAGCTTGTCCGCCGCGCACGATTGCCTCCAGAGTTAGCGATCGATCGTTCAGCCGGGAAGCAGACGGTCACCGTCGTACCGACCCCTTCCTTGCTCTTAAGATCAAGTTGGCCGCCATGTTGCTCCATTAATCCTGCCGCGAGCGGAAGACCCAATCCGGTCCCGGGATGCTCGCGTGTTAATACGTGCTCGAGTTGTCCGAATCGTTCCAGCGCCCGTGGTATATCGCTCTGTGCTATTCCTATGCCACTGTCGACGATCCGAATGCGCACGCCGCCCTTGGTGTCAACTGAAGCGCCAATAAGAATGGTCCCGCCAGCCGGAGTAAACTTGATTGCATTGGACAACAGGTTGAGCAGTATCTGTTTCAATCGACGTTCATCGGCTCTCAGTTCGGGAACGTCCTTTGCGATCCTAGTCTCGATCTTAAGCTCGCCTTCTTCAGCACGCGGTCCAATAATGCGCAATACATCTGCAATCGTGGTCGCGACATCCAATTCTCGTTCCTGAAGATCGGTGCCGCCGGCTTCGATTTTGGATACTTCGAGGATATCGCTAATGATGCCGAGTAAATGTTGCCCACTCTGGCCAATGTTTCGTGCATATTCGAGATATTTGTGATTTCCCACTGGCCCAAGGAAACCGTTTTCAATCATTTCGGAGAAACCGATGATTGCATTGAGCGGGGTGCGAAGCTCATGACTCATATTGGCGAGGAATTCAGTCTTCGAACGGCTGGCGGCTTCGGCCTGCTCCTTGGCGTGCCGCAGGGCGCTTTCTGCCTGGTTTCGCTCGGTGAAATCGATACCCACAGTGAGTATTTTAATGCCGCCATTGCTGGCGGCGAAGCGTACCCTGGTAAATTGAATCCACCGCTCCTCACCGGACAGGGTTACAAATTTCCGCTCGGTCCGACTGATCTCCTCTGAGCCTCCGATCATTTTCCGATCGTCCGCCGCGATCTGATCCATATTGTCGCGTTTGCCGCCGATCGTCGAATAGAGTTGCCCTTCGAGATCTTCGACGGCCATTCCGCATGCCTCGGCGAAAGCCTTGTTCGCAAGAGTAATGCAGCCGTCCTGGTTGGTGGTAAATATCCAGTTCGGATCGTTATCGATAACAGCACGAAGGAAGTGTCGTTGCTCGTCGAGGGCGTTTTCAGTCCGCTTACGGTCGGTAATATCCAGCCAAACCGTGACAACATTCTTGCGCTCGCCGTTAGCGTCGAAGAATGGGCGCTTTGTGGTAAGCAGGATTCGGGTTCCGCCTGACCGATCCGTAACGATTTCCTCGAACGGTGGCGGGCTTTCGCCAGTTTCGAGTATCCAGCGATCTAGCTCCATTCTCGCACGACCAACCGCATCACCAAACAGGTCGACCGGTGTCTTGCCGACAGCATCGTCCGGGTTTATTCCGACAAATGCCGCCTTTGAATGGTTAATGAATATATAGCGCGATTCAGAGTCGGTGGCAGCGATCATTGCAGGAACGGCGTCGAGTACGCTGAGAAGTTGTTCTCGCGAGCGCCGCAGTTCCTCTTCGTGGCGCTTGCCAGTAGTACGAAGCCGCTGCTCAAGCCGGCTAGCACGTTTCTTTATCAACTGTTGCTGATTGCGCAGCATCAACAAGTTGCGAGCCCGCACGCGAAACTCGCGATGGTCAATCGGGCTCAATAGAAAATCCGTGGCGCCCGCTTCGAGCGCCTGGTACCGAAATTCCCGGTCCTCGAATACCGTGACAACCATGACAGGCACGTCATAACAAATTGGTTCGCTGCGAAACGCACGGGTGAACTCAGCTCCGTCCATCTCCGGCATTTTGAAGTCGGTTACAACCAGATCCGGTGTATTCGAGCGCGTCCATTCCAACGCCTTGCGAGGATTTTCGAAGGATTTGACCAGGATATCGTCTTCGAGCGAAGCCGCTAGCCGGCTCAGAATCCGCCGGTTTGTCACTCGGTCGTCGATTACAACGATAACGGTCATGTTTGAAATTCCCCAATGGCGCCGCCGCTCTGCCGCCGATTTTCCCCAGGCAGTCGCGGAAGGCGTATCGCTGCGGCCAATAATCGTAAGCAGAACGTTAAAGTTCCGTTAATTCTTCGTAAACTTCAGAACAAACTGGCTCATACTTGCAGCTGCATTGATCGACGCTGGATCAGAATTCCCGCTCTCCGCCAATAACGTGTTCCATCCACATTTCGAATAATCTTCGAGGCAATAAACTGTTAGTTCAACAACCCTCACTACTTTGCGGGAGTTTGAATAGGGACGACCGATGCTTAAACGAATTCTACAATCGTTTCTGGAGCTTACGCCGCAGACCGATCGGCGCCGTCATCGCCGCGTCTACGACCGACCCATCAAGGTACGGGTGGAAGGCAATAAATACGAAACACACGATTGGTCGCTCGGTGGATTTCGAATCAAAGGTTATCATCGCACGCTCGAAATCGGAGAGC
>JAPULJ010000148.1 GCA_027295145.1 Alphaproteobacteria bacterium
TGGAAGGCGTCCGTGCGGTCGGCACCGGTCAGCTGATCGCCCAGCCCTACATCGGCGCGAAGCTTGGCGAGTTCGGCGCCGAAGTAATCCACGTAGAAAAGCCGGGCGGCGACGTATTCCGATTCACCGCGCCACAATTGCAACGCGGGCCGCGCCCGCATGGCTGTGATGAGGCCGACGTCGCGAAGAACAAGCTGTCGGTGGGGCTCGACTTCAAGAAGGCGCGCGGTGTCGAGTTGCTGATGGCAATGTGGAAGATTTCTGACGTGTGGATGGAATCGTCGGCGCCTGGCACGCTTGAACGCAACGGCATAACCAACGAGTTGGCGCTCGCGGTAAACCCGAGCCTGGTGATTTTACGCATCAGCACCTACGGACAGTACGGCAAAGAAGAGTATCTCGGGCGACCAGGCTACGACGCCATCGCTCAGGCCTATGGTGGGATGATGAACCTGACAGGCGACCCTGCCGGTCCACCCCAGCGCGCCAAGTCATATACCGGCGATTACATCACGGCGCTCACCGGCTGGGCGGCGACGATGATGGCCCTGTGGGAAGTTAAGAAGACCGGGAGGGGCCAAGTGATCGACCTCGCGCAGTATGAGGCTGTCGCGCAGACCAACGGGAACACGCTGCCGCTTTTCACAGGCGAGGGGGTGGTTTACGGCCATACCGGCAACCGGCCGCCAGGTTTCCAGCCCTACGACACGTTCAAGTGCAGCGATGGCTGGGTCTATATCGGCGCGCTCGGCGGTGCGATTTTCGACCGAGTAACGAGATTCCTCGGTCTCGACCCGTTGGAGTACAGTTACGACGAGTGCTCTAAGGACGCCGAGGCGGTTGACTCTGAGAAGGGGCGCGAGCTCGATCGCCGGCTACGCGACTATTGCGCCACCCACACAGGGCTTGAGGTGGAAACCGAGTTGAATGCAGCGAAAATCGGCTGCGCCCGAGTGTTCAACGTGCGCGACCAATACAACGACGAGCACTACGCGGCTCGTGAAATGACGGTGCCGGTGCTCGATCATCAGTCCGGCGTGCCGATCCGGGTTTTCGGCGTCGTGCCGAAAATGTCGCTGACGCCGGGACGGATCTGGCGCGGCGCGCCGTCGATCGGCGAAGACACCACCGACGTTCTCTTGACGATGCTGGGCCTTGGGGAGGCTGAGATTGACGGTTTGTATGCCGACGGGACAGTGCACCGAACCGAGCCGTTCACAGAGCCTCAAGTTGCCGCGGCCAATCCGTAGCGACGCCGGGAAAATGATTACTTGGACTTAAGAAGCTGACACCGGCCGAAGGAATGGAGAAATACGATTTGCAGGACGCAAACTCGCTATTAGACGAACTAGCCTAACTTCCGGAACTGGCTAAAAGCAGACATTCAGCACGCGAGATTCAATATCCGCCTTTGGGGGCAAAGCCGACATATCGCAGGGCCGGTCATGATGCAGGAGCGCGTAAGTGTCCTTCCCCGATGACGTTTTCCAGCACGTGCCGGCGCTGAAAGAACGCATCAAGCCGCCAGACGAGTCGCCCATGCGGCTCACCTACGAGCGGTTCGATGAGCTGGATGCGCAGGCCATTACGGAGAACTGGGCTCCAGGCTGGCGCATGAGCCACGAAGCGCGGGAGGCAAATCGGCGCAGAGTGCTGGCGGGACGGCTTGATCGCGACCTGTGGGTTTTCGCCTATGGCTCGCTGATTTGGGACCCTGCGGTCTATGTGAACGAGATCCGCCTCGCCACGTTGCGCGGCTGGCGTCGCCGCTTTTGCATGCGAATTACTGGTAGCCGGGGCACGATCGAAAGGCCGGGTCTGATGGCAGCGTTGGACGAGGGAGGCGTCTGCGAAGGCGTCGCGTTTCGCATTCCCGGCGGGATCGTGGACCGCGAGACCGAGATTATGTGGATGCGGGAAATGTTCACAGGCGCGTACAGACCCGAGTTCGTGCATGTATCGACGCCACAAGGCGAAATCGAGGCGCTAACATTTGTAATTGACCGAAATAACGAGCGCTACGTTCCCGACATGCCGTTGGCTGAGGCGGCCGCAATCATAGCTCACGCGGAAGGAAATATCGGACCGAATTTCGAGTACCTCGATTCGCTCTGTGTCCATTTGGCAGACCTGGGACTAATAGATTCAGAGTTGTCGGAACTCCATCGTCTAACGGCAGCAATTCTTGGTCAGTCCGCCTCACCCCCTTGAGGCCGTCTGACCACTTGTCACATCAACTGAGGCGACGAAGGCTGCTATTGGCTGAGTGTGTTGAATAAGTCGGAGCCGAAAGGTTTTGTGCAACTATCGTTCAGGTGCGCTGCGCTTGAAGCAACATTGATTCAAAACCGCCTTGGACTTTCTATCATTGTTTCAAGAATTCTAGTCCTCGGGACTTCTTCAACAGCCTCAGCTATTAGCGGACGTTCCGGGGGTCGGTAGTAAAGTCTGCGTTCGGGTGGAAAGCGGATGTTCGAGATGTTATCGCCGACGTCCGGTTTTGACCCCAACTGGACAATTACTGCTCATTAAAAATTGACTTCCGAAGCAGCATTGTCTGTTTGGGTTGTTGGAGTACAGACTAAATCGCGACGTGCAATTCGGTAACCTCCCGGAAGCGGATGCGGCTTGAGAGCCTGGCAGGGGATTCTAGGCGCAGTGTCGGAAATCGTGCGAACAGCTTGCCGAAGACGATTTTGCCCTCGATCCGGGCAAGCGAATTACCCGCACAGATATGAACCCCGAGCCCAAACGAAAGATGCCGGTTCGGTCGCCGGGCGATATCGAACTTTTCCGGCTCCGGGAATTGTGTCGCGTCATGGTTCGCCGCCCCGATCATCAGATGCACTATGCTGCCGGCAGGCATCTGCATGCCGGACAACTCGGTGTCTTGGATGGCACGTCGATTGTTGACCTGGATCGGCGCCTGGAAGCGTAGGATTTCCTCCACCGCACTGTCGACTAGCGTCGGGTCGGCACGCAGCTTTTCGATCTGGTCGGGATGGCGCAGCATCTCATGCACCCCGTGCGAGATCATGTTGGTAGACGTCTCGTGCCCGGCGTTGAGCAGGAAGATGCACTGGTGCAGAAGTTCGAGTTCGGTCAGATTTTCGCCGTCCTCCTCTGCGTCGATCAGCGCGGAGAGAATCTCGCCCTCGATCCTGCCCTCGGGATTAGCCTTGCGCTCCCTAATGCGGTCGCGCAGATAGGCCTTGAAGTCCTCGACCGCCTTGCACCCGGCCTTGAATTCGGCGTCGGTTAGCACCGGCTCGAGCGCGCCTAGGATCAAGAGCGCCCAGTCGCGGATAAGAATGCGGTCGGAACTTGGCACGCCCAGCATGTCGCACACCACCTCGACCGGCAGCTTGAAGGATAAGTCAGAGACGACCTCCATTTCTCGCCGTTCTTCGAACTCGTCGAGATAGCCATCGACTAGCGCGTGGATGCGCGGCTCGAGCGACACCAAAGCCTTGCGGGTGAAAGCTGCTTGGAGAAGCTTGCGGATGCGCGTTTGATCGGGCGGGTCGCGAAAGACGAGGCTAGTCGTATGGTGCTCGTAGAGCGGCGAGTCCCCGAACTTCGGCTTGAAGTCGATCTTCTTATCGGAGCTCCAGACCGAAGGATCGCGGTAGGCCGTCACCAGATCGTCGTAGCGCGTCAGCACGAAGGAGCCGTCGGAATTGCGGTGGATCGGGCTTGCCGCGCGCAGGGCTGCGAAATAGCGGTAGGCCTCCGGCACGAAATCGTCGGGCAGGTTCATAAAATCGAAGCCGGCGACGTCGATCTCGTGCCCGTTATCGTCACCGATCCTGGCCTGGTCCTCGGAGGCAGTCGCTATGGCCGTCTCCTTAGTGATCAAGAATTACGTATTGTACAACTGGTTTGTACCAGATTGCGGCCGCTGATGACACTTCGCCAATGTCAGTTGTTGGGCCAATGTCCGTTGTTGGGCAAAAGAGGACTTCTTGGACGAGCATTTTGAAAAAGTTCCTGAGAATTCCTTGAAGGACGCATTGGTTCGTTACGCCAATGCACAGAAGCGCGATCATCCACGCTGGCTCAAAGCTCCGGACCCGGTAGGTATTGAGAAGGCTATACAGGGAGTTTGAAGGCCGCATGCTCTCAGAAATCACAGCGGCGATGGCGGAAGCATATTTTGAGCGAAGATATGAAGACGTAGGCCGAGAAACCGCACAACGAGAGATCTCGACATTGCCGGCCAACCTATACAAGGCCCACAGGCAAGGGGTTTTGGAAAGAGTGCCGACATTTCCCCGCTTAAAAACTGCAAAACCCCGAAAACGGTGGCTGTCTTTGGAAGAGGAAGACAGGCTTGTTCGCTCGGCAGCGCCTCACTTTGCCGCGCTTATCCGCTTTGCGGTGGAGACGGGCGGACGCCGGTATGAACTCCTGATGCTGGATTGGCGTCAGCTAGAGCTTGAAGACCGCCGCTGCACGTTCCTCGACACCAAGAATAGCGAGGACCGAATCATCCGGCTAAGTCGACGCGCGAGTGCTGTACCCGCATCTCTCGGCCCAAAGCCTAGCGGACCGGTTTTCACTTACAACGGAAAAGCCGATCAAGTGCGTCAAGACCTCGTTACGGCGAGCCTGACAATGCGCAGGATTTAATGACACCAAGCTTCACGACCTACGGCATACATTCGCTTCAAGATTGGTCCAAGGAGGCGTATGGATTTATGAAGCGCAGGAACTCTTGGGCCACAAGTCCATCGCGATGGATCAGCGGCATGCCCACCTGACACCGGACTTGCGGGACGCTGCAATAGATGTTCTGGATAACCTTGGGCACAGATTGGGTACACCCGACTCTACGTAGGCATCGGGTCCCGTCGTAACTTATTGAAAAGTTTGGTGGAGCCGAGGGGAATCGAACCCCTGACCTTCGCATTGCGAATGCGATGACCCATCTATCTCCAGCGTTCCGTAACGTTCCGTACATAGCGCTTTTTAGTGTAGTTTCAATCCCTAACACGGAACAACGTTCCGCGGTGTTCTTGAAGATGCCGTTAGGTGTGCTTACTATATGTTTACTACTCCATTTAGGTAAGCACGCCAATGACAACCGGACGCATCAGCAACCGCTCGGTCACTGCCTTGAAGGCGGGACCCAATGACGCG